>JAJRSN010000016.1 GCA_024278715.1 Calditrichota bacterium | reverse complement strand
TAAAGCAGCCAACTGAAAGTTACCACAAGGTAGCCGTCTTTAATTTCCAGATTAAGCGGTCCGCGTGTTAGTAAAAAGACAAAAAGACCGACGGTCAAACTGCATCCGATGGTAATCACAAAAGCGATGAGATCTCCTTCGTTAAAATTGAGGGCAATTAAAGCGGGAACAATAAGCACAACGGCTAAAAAAATCAGCAGAGTGCTAAGGATATGGATTACGCTTCGATAATGGATCATAATGGTCTTTATTTAAACAAAGATTCAACTTTTCGAATAGCGCCCGGCAGGCAAAAAAGCACGGCTTTATCGCCTTCCTGCAACTGGAGATTTCCGGTCGGGATAAACACCTGCTCGCCTCTCATCACCGCGCCGATGATGGCGTTTTGAGGAAAACTGAGTTTGGCGAGCGGCTTTTTGATAATCTTGGAATTTTTATTGGCTACTAATTCGATGGCTTCGGCTTCCACACCGGGAATTGAGGCGACGCTGATTACATTGCCTCTGCGAATGAACTTTAAAATACCGGTCACCAGCAGAGCCTGTTTGGAAATAAAGGCATCGATGCCAATTGTGGGAATAATGGGAGAGTAATCCGGCTTATTGATCAAACAGATTATTCGCGGCACCTGCAAATGTTTAGCCAAAAGGCAGGAAATAATGTTGGTTTCGTCGTCTCCGGTCATGGCGAGAAAGGCGTCCATTTCGATAATTCCTTCGAGCGCCAGCAAATTGATGTCGCGTCCGTCGCCTTTGACTATCAGAGAACGTTTTAGCTTTTCGGCAAGGGCGTGCGATTTGTCAATATTCGATTCCACTATTTTAACATTATGTTCTTTTTCCAATGCTTTGGCGATTAAAAATCCCGTTTGTCCTCCGCCAAGAATCATTATTCTGTCGAGCGGCGTGTTGTGTTTGCCGGTAATTTCAATAAATCGGGGAGTGTTTTCGCGTGACATTACGACAAATATGCGGTCGTTGGGCATGAGAATATCGTCACCACGCGGGATTTTGGTGAACTCTTTGCGCTGGATGGCGACAATGCGAAAGGGAAAATCATCGTATTGGGCGGCGAGCTGCTTTAAAGGTATTTTTAAAATGGGCGATGTCTTATCCAGATGAATGCCGATTAAGATGATGCGACCGTGCGCAAATTCAATAATATCGCTGGCTGCGCTCTGTTTAAGAAGTTTAATCGTTCCCTGCGCAACAATCGATTCGGGATGGATCAACAGATCTATTTTGAACGCCTGTGCGTTTATGGGCGATTTGGTGCTGAGGAATTCACGGTTTTTAACGCGGGCTACAGTTTTTTGAACGCCGTACTTTTTCGCCGCAATAGAAGCTAAAAGATTGACCTCGTCCACATTGGTGATCGCCACCATCATGTCCGCATTTCGGATTCCGGCTTCTTCCAAAACGGAAGGACTTGTGCCGCTTCCCAGCACCACACTTGCATCGAGCTGCTGGATAAGAAAGTTGTAGCGCTCCGGACTATTCTCAATTAATGTGATGTCGTGTTTTTCATAAGTCAGTTTTTTAGCCAGAGCGAAACCGATGGTTCCGCCGCCAACGATGATAATGTTCATAAAATCATTTCAATTAATGGAATGACTCACTTTTTTAAAAGCCTCTATTGTGCGATCGATGTCTTTATCCGTAATATGCAAATGCGTCACCATGCGAATTCGGGTCTGAGCAAAAGCAAGAACGCGAACGCCGAGTTCCAGTAGTTTGTCTGCGATTTCGGGCGCCGGATGTCCTGTTAAACTGGTGTCGATAATAACAATGTTGGTCTGAACGGTCAAAAGATTGACCACAAAACCGGGCATTTCGTTAATGGCTTCGGCTAAAACGCGGGCGCGCCGGTGATCTTCCGCCATTCTTTCAAAATTGTTTTCGATGGCGTACAGGGCAGCCGCCGCTAAAATTCCCGCCTGACGCATGCCTCCGCCATAAGCCTTGCGATAGTAATGCGCCCGATCAATAAATTCTTCGTCGCCCGCAACAATGGAACCGACCGGAGCTCCCAGTCCCTTGGAAAAACAAAGCGACACCGAATCGAAATGTTTGGCGAATTCTTTCAGAGAAATTCCGGTGGCTACGGAGGCGTTCCACAAACGGGCGCCGTCAAGATGCATTTTCAAATCGTTCTTTTTGGCTAATTTACGCATCTTTTTAATTTCGTCGAGCGGGTAAATGGTGCCGCCCCAACGATTGTGCGTGCTTTCGAGCGCGATGAGTCTGGTTTGCGGAAAATGATGGTTAGCCGGACGGATGGCTTCTTCCACTTCGGTTACGTCAAGAACTCCGTATTTGCCGGGCAGGGGACGGACCTGCACTCCCGACAGCATTGCCGGCGCTCCGGCTTCATAATTAAAAAGGTGGGCGCGTTCTTCGCAAATCACTTCGTCTCCGGGTTGCGTGTGTGCATTAATGGAAATCTGATTTGCCATGGTTCCGCTGCACACAAACAACGCCGCGTCTTTGCCGGTTAATTCGACTATTTTTTTCTGCAATAAATTCACGGTCGGATCTTCGCCGAAAACATCGTCTCCTACCTCTGCGGTCGCCATTGCCTGACGCATTCCCTCGTCGGGTTGTGTGAGCGTGTCGCTTCTTAAATCGATAATCTCCATATTTGTTACTCCTTTTTCATCCCAATAACGCAAATTAAAAAGAAGCTGTATTTTTAGCAAACAAATTAATCTCCGAATCCGTGATCCGGGCTGCCGGAGCGCGGAAAATTTTGTGGTTCAAAACATCGCTATCGCCGGAAAACAGCCGCGCTTGTTCGTTTTGATTTTTGTCAGAATTTAATTTGAACCCGGAAATGAATAATCCGTCCGGCAAACGGATTTCGTTTTTCCCATTAGCTGTAAAGTGAAATTGAGATTGGCGAACATAATCTGAAATTATTAAGCGTTCGGGCGCGTTCTGCGGATTCCGATTTTCTGAAGCCTTTAAGAGTAACCGGGTTTCCGCAGAAACACACTCTTGCCGGTTCATCTTAAAGATTTCCGAAGTACTCTCGGAGCGTTCGAACTTCACAACCTGCTGCTCAAAAACGTTTTGCATGAAAAACAGAGCGACAAACGAGAGCAATCCGGCGGCAATGGGCGTGGTGATCCATCCGAGGGTAATTTTGCCCAGAATATTAAAATTAATTCCCTTTCCGCCTTTAGCTATTCCGATTCCGATAACCGCGCCGATTATTGCCTGAGAGCTGGAAATTGGCACCAGAGGAAAAGCGGGAAGACCGTGGGAAATTAGCCATTGCTCCAGAGTTTTGGAAGCAAAGAAAAATAATACAAGCGATTCCGATAAAACCACAATTAAAGCCATAATGGGGGTCAGTTTAAATATTTCGTTACCGACTGTGGTCATTACGCGGTAAGAATAGGTGTAAATTCCCACGGCAATCGCCAGCCCTCCCAAAAGAAAGAGTTGTTGGGTTCCGGAAAAATGAAAAAATCCGGACAATTGCAAATCTTTAAAAGGAGAAGCCGGAACAAAAACTCCCATCACATTTGCGATATTGTTAGCGCCCAGACTGTATGCTCCGAAGGCACCTACTACAATCAGTCCGGTGCGGGTATAAACATCCAGTTCGAGAATATGAATTTGCGATTTACCCAAAATAAGTCTGAAAAGTTTAAAAAGGAGGAAAGAAAACAGAGCCGCAAGAATCGGTGAAGCCGCCCACGAAGAAACGATTTTACTTAAGGAATTCAGGTCGGTCGGGGAATTGGTGAAAAAGTTCCAGCCGATGATCGCGCCGACAATAGCCTGTGAGGTGGAAACGGGCAGTTTTAGTTTAGTCATCCATGCAACAGTGACCGCTGCTGCCAGCGCCACTGTAAACGAACCGGCAATCGCGTTAACGGCGCCCAATTGTCCGAGTGTGTCGGCGGCTCCGGCTCCGCTGAACACAGCTCCCAAAACGACAAATACTCCTGCAATCACCGCCGCAACTTTAAAGCGCACCATTCGCGAACCGACTGCGGTTCCGAAAACATTGGCGGCGTCGTTTGCGCCCAATGACCATCCCAAGAACAATCCGCTGAGTAAGAAAAACCAGATCATAAAATTCCAGAGCTCCGGCTATAAGTATCGTTTAATCGTGGCGATGGTTAATCGGTCGCAAACATCTTCGGCTTCATCGGCAATGTTTTCGATATGATGCACAAAATCACGAAGATGCATTTTCTGACTTAACGGCAAATCAGAGCTAAAAATTGTGCGTTTGATTTTAAGAGCGATTTTATCCGATTCCTTTTCAAAAAACTGCACTTTGGTGATGTGGTCTCTAACTGAGTTGATGTCTCTGAAATAGGCTCGCATCGCCATGACCAGAGCTTCAACCGAATTGGCGGAGGCTTCGGTTAATTCGCGGTAAAATTTACGAATATCGGGTAAAATTTCCGGGATTTCCACGGAAAATTGCAAAAGCGTCTAGTTCATCGTATTCAGAACGGTGTCGGTGCTTTCCAATAATCCTAAAACGTCCCCGCGCGATTCGGGGATTAAGGTGTGTTCGTATAATTTGCTCTCAATCATTCGCCGAAGCTCGTCGCCGCGGCTTTCTATATGCGTTAAATCCTGTAATCGATTTTCAAATTCGTCCGTGATTCCTTCCAGGTAGTACTTTACTCCCTGTTTAAGCAGCAAAGCGCCGCGAATCACGCAATCCAGGTATTCATCGATCTGCGCTTCCAATTCTTTGGTTTTTTTTAATAATACTCTCATTGTTGTTCCCTGACGGTATGTTCGGTTTGTCTTTCTGACGTATTGAATGGAAATAACTCATTTTTTTTGATTTTTTCAAGATTTTTTAATTTCATTAACTTACGCCTTTAAATTTCTTTGATGAAAATTAGGAGTTCTATTTTAGCAATATCCAAAGTAACGGAGAAACACCACAATTTCAACCGGACTTTTGCGGATTTGAATTGTTTTGTCAGCTCTAAAAACCGTTTTCTGTCATTTCGACGTAGAGAGAAATCTTAGGATTCCGACAAAAGCAAAAGATTTCTCGTAGCTGCGCTGCTCAAAATGACAATTACAGAACTTTTTAGATCCGACATACGATTATTCTTTGAACTTAATTTTAGTGAGCTAAAAAAATGAGTCTGTTTTTGCGGTCAGAAGCGGGGATACTTTTTGACATCGGTTAACAGGTTATTAAAAGGTTAACGAATAAAATCAGCAGCAACTGGAAAACTCTGTGTAGCTTTCTACAGTGCTTATCAAGCCCCTAAAGGGGCTTCCGAAGGTCGTAAACGACCTATCCGCCTCTTTCTCTCCGCCGCGCTGCTACTACTGACATCCGATAGAGCAAACCTCGAAATAACAATGACAGACCTTTCTATAGCTTACACGTTGTTTTAAAACAAAGAGAAAAAAACCGCTTTACATGAATGAAAAATATTCACATATTATCATTTAACTTGAATTGTACCGTGACTTTTAAGGGAGATAAGGGTAATGGAACAGGACAACCGCGAAATCCTGGCAAAACGTTACGAACGAATAAAATTAATCGTTAGTCTAAGCGAATCGGTCATTAGTTTTGCATTAATTTTTCTGTTTTTGGTTTCGGGGTATTCGGTTTCGCTGCGGGACTGGGTTCAGGGAATCGCTCAAAATCGATATTTGCAGTTTTTGCTTTTTATGGCGATTGCCGGCGCCGGTATTTCGGCGATTACTTTTCCGTTGAATTTTTACAGCGGATTTTACCTTGAACACCGCTTTCAACTCTCCAATCAAACGCTTTGGGCTTGGTTTAAAGAAAAATTCAAAGAGTGGCTGGTAGGATTAATTATCCTGCTTCCTTTGTCATTGGCTTTTTATTTTCTGCTGCTGAATTATCCCGATACCTGGTGGTTTTGGTTGAGTATTGTGCTGTTTTTGTTTTCCGTTTTATTGGGTCGGATTGCGCCGCAGGTGATTTTCCCCTTGTTTTACAAATTTGAACCGATAGATGACGATGAGCTGATAGCTCGCATGGAGAAATTGGCTAAAAAGGGGAATTTCCGTCTGCAGGGCGTTTATCGCTTTGATATGAGTAAGAATACCAAAAAAGCGAACGCGGCTTTTACGGGATTGGGTAAATCCAAACGCATCATCATCGGCGATACGCTTTTGGAAAATTACTCGGTAGATGAGATAGAAACGGTATTCGCGCACGAAGTAGGGCATTTTGTGCACAAACACATCCAAAAATTGCTGTTCATCGGAACGATTCAAACCTTTGCGGGATTTTATCTGGTGCACATTATCTACCGTTTGTTGTTGCAGCAAATGGGCTTCGGTGCGCCGTCCGATCTGGCGGCTTTACCGTTGATTACACTGATATTGTCACTTTACATGTTAATCGTTTCGCCTATTACAAACGGGATAAGCCGTTATTTTGAGCGTCAGGCTGACCGTTATGCTTTAAGAAACAGCGCCAAACCCGAGGCGTTCCCGCGGGCTCTTTTAAAACTGAGCGAGCAGAATTTAACGGACAAGGAACCGCATCCGCTGGTGGAATTTTTATTTCATTCGCATCCGTCGGTTAAAAAGCGGGTAAAAACGGCGGAAGAGTGGTTGAATGAGAAATGAAAAAAGAAAAAGGAAAAAGGAAAAAATTATATGGAATACTATTGAATTAAACGGTTGAAAATCTTCTGTAAAATTGCGGGAAGTATTGTGTGAGTGAAATGAAAAAAAAGCTGTCCCTGAAAAGAATTTTTGTTTTTTGGTTTCCG
>JAJRSN010000283.1 GCA_024278715.1 Calditrichota bacterium | reverse complement strand
GTTGAAAAAAAACCGACTATTGGGATTATCTGCCCAGACAACTGAGTATTGGAGCGCTTACGGAAAGATTGTCTTTGATAATACGGACGATCGATATTTCCCCGAAAGCGGTATCCGTTTCATGTTAAAGGGAGAATCGGTGTCAGGAATTAACCGTAATGCCGCATATTTCAAAAAATTAACGGGGGAATTTAACTGGAACTTTTCGCCTTATTCATCCCATACAATTTCCGTCAATCTGTTTGCGGGAACTTCTGAAAATGACTTGCCGATTTATGAACGATTCAGATTGGGCGGTCCTTTTGATCTGCCGGGCTACCATCGCAATGAATTCTGGGGAAATCATGCACTGTTCATGCGATTGAATTACAGATTTAAGTTTTTTAAACGCTGGTATTTTCGGACGAATTTTTCACTGGCAGATGTGAATGATCCCGATCTGAATTTTGATAATTTTGTAAGAGGCGTTACAACAGGTATGGCGGCTACTTCTCCGTTGGGCTCGGTATCTCTGTTGTACGGATGGTCCGATAACGGAAGGGAACGGTTCTATTTTTCTTTTGGCTACGATTTTTAAAATCAAAACCTTATTAACTTAACCGCGATTATTGAAAATAGCGCTAACGAATAGATTCAGCGTATCAGTTTTATTGCCTGATTCGCCGCGATAAGAATCGGGTCCCAAGCCGGAGCAAACGGAGGTGCGTAGCTTAAATCAAGCTGAGACAGTTCTTTTACGCTCATTTTCTGCTGTAATGCCGTCGCCAGGATATCCAAACGTTTTGCCACGCCTTCGCCGCCTACCAACTGTGCCCCCTTCAATCGACCGCCGTTAACATCAAAAATCAGTTTGACGGTGATTTTCTTTTTACCCGGCATATAACCCGCCCGTGTACTGGTTTGAACGCGTACACTTTTAACGGGTAATTTTAACCTTTGCGCGTATTCGGCGGTAATCCCCGCGCGACCGATTTCCAGATCAAAAACCTGAACCGCGCTGGTCGCCACAACGCCCGACATTTGACTTCTCTTCCCGCTGGCGTTATCTCCCGCCACGCGTCCCTGTTTATTTGCCGTACTTCCCAGTGGAATATATTCGTATTTATTGGTAACAAGATTTTTCACCTCCGCGCAGTCGCCGGCTGCAAAAACATTGATCACATTGGTGCGCAAATGACTATCCACCTGAATCGCTCTCGAAGCGCCCAACCGGATTCCCGCCTTTTTTGCCAATTCCGTTTCGGGACGAATTCCCACAGCCACAATCACTAACGAACACGAAATTTTCTCGCCGTCATCCAATTCAACGCCCCGTACAAGCTCCTCTCCCAAAATTCTGGTCACTTCTCTGTTTGTACGCACGTCACAACCATGTTTCTGTAATTCCTCTTCAACCAGAGCAGCCATATCAAAATCGATGTAAGGCAAAACCTGATTTTTTTGTTCCGCGATGGTCACCGAAACGCCATGTTTAACCAGCGCTTCAGCCATTTCCAGTCCGATGTAACCCGCTCCCATTATAACGGCTTTTTGATGCTTTCCCTTCTGCAGTTCCCGCTTTAAGCGAACCGCCGCGGACAAAGACCGTATTGTGAACACGCCGGACAGATTTATTCCCTCGATCTTCGGAACAATGGGGCGGGCGCCCGATGATAAAATCAAACGGTCGTAAATTAACTTTTGTGGGGTTTCGTCTTCCGGAGTCCGGTAAAACACAACTCTTTTCCGCGGTTCTATCCCGACGACTTCGTGCCGAAGGCGAACATCAATACCCTGATTTAAGAATTCTTCCAGCGGCACCGCTAACAAATCATTCTCATTTTTAATGACATCCGAAATAAAATAAGGCAGACCGCAGGCGCCGTACGAAACGATATCGGATTTTTCCAGAACGATAATCTTTAGCTCAGGATTATTCCTGCGCGCTCTGCGGGCGGCGGACATTCCCGCGGCGTTTCCGCCTATAATAACAAGCGTTTGTTTTGATCCGTTCATCATCACCCCAATCCGATTACTTTAATTCAAGATACGGTGAATTATTATTTTATTCAACGCCTTTAAATTATTCCGTGCAAACTGTGCCCTTTTTCGGCAAGACGATCGACTTTTTTACTTATTTCGGGATCGGTTTCAAGCGCCGGAGCGTGATGGGGTTTTGAACGGGCGTCAATGATTAAGCTGCCCCGGCATCCCCAATGTTTATGTTCAATAAAGCTCTGAACTCCGTAAATATCATGCGAAGGATTAGACCGCGTAAAAACCGTCCATAAAAAGTTTCCGAATGATTGACTTAAAAAAGCGCTGTCATCTGCAATCACTATTAAAGGAAAAATCTTATTAAGCCCGCTGTCGAGTCCCTTACTCAAAAACTCTATCTCCTCCGCGGCTTTTTGATAACCGGTAAATTTGGGACCTTCGAGCGCTAAAATCCCCGGACGTACCGGACGAACATTTTTAAACCGCGCGGGTAAACCAAAATCCGCCGGTAATCGGCTGGCTAATTTTCGCCTCGCCTCTCCGGCTGCGGCAATAATGACTTTGGAACCCTGATTTAAACCGCTGCCCGAATAATCCAGAGTATCGATCGTTGTTCCGGTGATAAAATGCAAATCGCGCTGCCAGTCCACTCTTGCCAGCAAATGATTAAAGAAATCTTCGACTTTCTGAATATCAAGATGCGGATCATCCTGCTCGGCAATAATTAACAGATATTTCGCCAAAGAGAGCTGCCCAAAGCCGAGCAAAGCGTTTGCCTGGGTCAATAATTCCCTTGGCTGACGCTCTTGATAGGGCACATAACGTTCGCTGCCGATCGCCAAAAGCAAGGGATGAACTCCCGCAGCATCCACGGCATGCACTGCTTTAATACCGGGTAAATTTTTGGGGATCAACGGACCGGTGATTTCGTGAATCAGCCGCCCGACAATAGTGTCTTCCTGCGGAGGTCTGCCGACAACGGTAAACGGGAATACCGCATCGGGTCGATGATACACTTCTTCTATCTTTAAAACAGGAAAGAGATGCTGCAGACTGTAATAGCCCAGGTGATCGCCAAAGGGACCTTCGGGCAAAAGCCGCTTTTCAACGGTTCCGGTGATGCAGAAATCAGCCTCGGCAGAAATAATCCAGCCGTCCTTTTGCACATACTTAAACCTTCTGCCAGCCAACAGTCCGGCAAACGACAGTTCGCTCATTCCTTCGGGCAGGGGCATTACGGCTGCCAGCGTGTGAGCCGGAGGACCGCCGATAAAAATACTCACTTTTAAGGGTTCGCCGCGGGTCAGCGCCCTGGCGTGATGCACCCCGATTCCGCGGTGTAATTGATAGTGCAATCCAGCTTCTTTATCCGGCTGATACTGATTACCGGAAATTTGCACACGGTACATCCCGAGATTGCTTTTTAATACGGAAGGGTGATCGGGATCCAGCGTCAAAACCTGAGGAAGAGTCAAAAATGCACCGCCATCTTTAGGCCAGGACTGTATTTGAGGTAAATCCCGAATGCGGGTTCGATGTTGCAAAACCGGAGCATGTTTTACTTTACGTGGTAACATTTTGGTTGCCGGTGCGGTCAGGGCAGCAAGTTCCCATGGCTTTTTTAAACCATGTAAAGGATTTTCTGCAAGCTTGATTATTTGTTCTATACTTTTCAGAGTGTGACGAAAAATAAATCGGGCACGCTCCATAGTTCCGAATAAATTGGAGACAGCAGGAAAGGGACTTCCCTTAACATTTTCGTACAGAATAGCGGGACCACCCGCCCGAAAGACGCGGCGGTGAATTTCAGCCATTTCCAGAAAGGGATCAACCTCTTCGCGAATGCGGATTAGTTGTCCGCTGCGCTCCAAATCGATTAGGCAATCTTTCAGACTTTTGTACATAATTCCCGGCTTGTTTGTGCGATCGATCTCAATTTATGTTAAGATTTGATTTAATTCAAACCCGATGCCTTTAACGGAAATTCATGAAAAAATTATTGCCGAAACGAATTTTTTAAGCCCAGTTCCGGCTCAGATCAGAATTTTTTGTATTTGTCAAAGTCATTTATTACTATTGATATCATAAATTCCCTTTAAAAGGACATCAGCGATCTGGAATAAAATAAAAGAACGGCGATTCTTAAAAGAGAATAATCGCGGTAATTTCCTTGTTGCAAAGCGGAAGCAATTCTGTTTTAATCTTAAAGCGATTACTTAACGGGACAGGCTATTACAAAAATAATCGTCCAATAAAATTTGGGAAGGGGAGTAAAATGGCAGAACCTACCACCGATTACCCGGTCAACCTTGATATTGATTATCCTGAAAAGCTGGACAGGCTTTCCACTTTTTTCCGGATTATCATTATCATTCCTATTTTGATAATTTTAGGCTTGATTACCAACGGTTACTATGAAAAAATGCCGGTGGAAAACTGGAAGATCGTTTTTATGGGCGGCGGAATTGTTTTTGTGCCCACATTACTTATGATTCTGTTTCGCAAAAAATATCCCAAATGGTGGTTTGACTGGAATCTGGAACTAACCAAATTCAGTTACCGCGTTTTTTCTTATTTGATTTTATTGCGGGATGAATACCCCTCCACCGACGAAGAACAGGCAATCCACATCGACATCAAATTCCCGGATGTCCAAAACGAGTTAAAACGGGGAATGCCGCTGGTTAAATGGTTTTTAGCCATTCCGCATTACATTGTGCTCTGGTTTCTTTTTGTTGTGGTTACGGTATTCACAATTATTTCATGGTTTGCGATATTGTTCACCGGCAATTATCCCAAAGGATTGTTTGATTTTGTGGTGGGCGTGATGCGCTGGGGTTTGCGGGTTCAAGCCTACGCCTTTTTATTGACCACCGACCGCTACCCGCCGTTTAGTATGACATAAAAAATGTTGGGGCGATGCATTCTCAATAGCATTATTTCATTTGGTTTGAAAACCCTCCGGGACAGGATGCATCGCCTTTATTTAATTTTATCTTTCATTAGCTGAAAAAACTTAACCATCGCCGGGTTTTTAGGATGCGGACTGAAATTATCGGGATCAATCGGACCAAAGCCCACGGGGTTATTGGCATTTTGGTCAGCAGCCGATGCCCGAATATAATTTCAAAAACATCCCCAACCAATTATCTGTTTTCAGACTGTTTCATGGTCATAATTTTCCTTCTTTATTTTGCACAACTTTCCAGTAGCCGCCCTTGTCAGGACCGATGCGCTTAAGCTTCCCTTCTTTTTTCAGTTTTGCAATAGCCATTTCTATGGCTCTGGTTGTTTTATTCAATTTCTGTGCCATTTCCGGAATTGTAATAGTGTTGTTCTCTAAAATAAGCTCAATTATTTTCACCGAAGTTTTCACCGAAATTTTCACCGAAGTTTTTTCCGATACTTCGGTGAACTCTTCCAATTCAAAATGCAAA
Organism: Calditrichota bacterium; assembly: GCA_024278715.1. Classification (GTDB taxonomy): domain Bacteria; phylum Calditrichota; class Calditrichia; order Calditrichales; family Calditrichaceae; genus Caldithrix. The sequence goes on along the minus strand of JAJRSN010000283.1, from coordinate 1,320 downwards.
ATCGTTTTAAAGTTATCCTCCTCAATCAACTCAAATTTGCTTTTTTTTGCGTAAAGCGGTAAGTATTTGCGAATATTGCGAATGCCGGAGCCCAGTTCTTCCGCCCGACCGATTTGCTGAAAAAATTTAACCATCGCCGGATTCTTGGGATGGGGGCTGAAGTTATCGGGATCGATCGGACCAAAGCCCACGGGGTTATTGGCGTTTTCGGTTAGCAGCCGATTTCGGTAAATAATCAAACGTGCCTGGAATGCGTTAAGATATTCTCTGTGGATCAGAATATTTGCCACCACTTCACGGAATATTTTTTCCCGCAAATGATTTTCGGAAGAGTCCTGATTTAGCGATTTTCCCGATCGTGAAGATTCAGATAAAAGCAACTTCCCTCCGGCACAATCCGATCAAAAATTTCTTCATTGTGCGAAATCAGTAAAATTCCGCTTCCCCTGCGCATTTTCTCCCGAATTATCTCTATCACTTTTCGGATGCTGTTAAAATCGAGTCCGTTAAGCGGTTCGTCCAGAAGAATCAAATCCGGATGCAGTAATAAGGCTCGCAGCAAATTCAAGCGTTGTTTCTGCCCTCCGCTTAAAAGGGCAATCTTTTTATTCAGAAATTTTTCGTCAACCGTCTCGTCAAAAATTTCCCGAAGATATTTCTTTATTTGCTCGTTGCCGCTCTTCCCAAGACCTGGCAATCCTTTAAAAACATCTCTGACCTTTGCCTGCAAATTGAGCGCCTCGTCCGCGTGTTGAAATACCATGCTCAACCGCCTGCCCCAAATTTGTTTCCGCCAGATTTTCTGCGGCGTTTTTTCGGTGAACGGCATTCCAGCCAGTTCGAACCGAACGGACTCCGCCTTTTGCAAACCAGTAATAATTTTGGCTAAGGTCGTTTTACCCATGCCGCTGGGCGCTTTTAAATAGACCAGCTCGCCTCGGCGAACGATAAGTTCCGCGGGATCTTTTGAATTTGAATCCGCGTAAAGAGCAAATTGTTTATTAAACACCGAAAATGTGGGATTAACTTTTAATACGGGTTCTTCGCCTTCGATTACCTTTTTTCGCGGCGCCGCACGTTGTTTTTTAAGCCAGCCTGTGTAAATTTCCGCTTTAAAATCATAGAGTTCCACCCGTGTATCGCTAACGCGGCGTAATTCTTTAAAATGAATTTTAGGACGCAGCTTTTTATGGTTTTTCTCAATCTCGCTAATCATGGAATAATCGTGTGTAATAAGCAAAATAGTAAACAACTTTTTTTGATAACGGCGAAACAGCTCTTCAAGAAAAATATTACGATAGCGATCGTCCAGACTTCCGG
>JAJRSN010000282.1 GCA_024278715.1 Calditrichota bacterium | reverse complement strand
TGCCCTGCCCTACTTTGTAGGTTTTCATCACATTTAAAATTTGATTAAAGGGTTTAAACAAAAATCCCGAAAGGAAGTAATTAAAAACAATCACGCCCAGAGCCAAAACAAAAAAAACGGGAATCAGTGCCGCCAAAAAATCGTCGCGTAAATTGTAATAGTCTTCCACGCGCGCCAAAAACTCAACCCGATAATTCCGATCTCCCAAATTGATAGCGGTGATTTTTTTCCGGTAGTGCATGTAGTCGTCAAAGTTTTCGTTGTAGATCAGGGTGTCTTTAATAACCGGTTTAAAATTTTTTGCCAGCGAATCGCCGATAAGCCTGATTTTAATAGTCGGCGGAAGATGGCGTAAATCGGGATTGGCTTTAAAGTGTCTTTCCAAACGCCGTTGGTACTTGTTAAAGCGCTTTTCCACATTTGACTCGATAAAACGGTCTGCGGTTTTCGATAGTATGATGGCGCTGATAAAAAAGACAAGAAAAGTAAAAATCAAATAAAAGATCGTCGTTTTGGTGAGCAGTTTTATGGCGCGCCTTTTTATCTTCATCATATCATCCTTTTTAGCGGTCCGTAAATTTGTAACCCATGCCATACATTGCGCGAATATAATTTTTACCGCCGGCGTTCATGAGTTTTTTGCGTAAGTTCTTTATGTGGTTGTAAATAAAATCGAACCGATCTTGCTGATCGATATGATCGCCCCACAAATGCTCGGCAATGCTCTCTTTAGTCAGCACGCGATTCCGGTTGTAAAGAAAATAAAGCAGCAGATCGTATTCTTTGCGCGTCAGGGCAATGGGCTTATCGTGAACAAACGCCTGCGCAGAATACAGATCCACACGTATTTCGTTAAAACTCAGTTCATTGCCGCCGTTAAATTTTTTTCTTCTTAAAAGCGAGCGAACGCGGGCGTTCAGTTCCGCCTTGTGGAACGGTTTGGTGATGTAGTCGTCCGCTCCCAAATCCAAGCCTTTAACCTTATCTTCCACCGAATCGCGCGCCGTGACAATTAAAATTCCGCATTCGAAGGCGCGTTCTTTAACAATCGGAATCAAATTAAGTCCGTTTCCGTCGGGTAACCCGAGATCGAGAATAATCAGGTCGTACTGATATAATTCTATTTTTTCCCGAGCTTCGGAAAATGTTTCGGCGGTTTCGACTAAAAAATCGTTCTCCGTCAAAAACTGCTTTAAATCCGCCGCCAATGTCCGGTTGTCTTCGACCAACAAAAGTTTCATTTTGCCTGCCTCAGAATAAATTTAGGGTACGATTTTGTAGAAATTCTGTTTATTATCCTCCCGACTCTGAAGAGTCTGAAGTCCGACAAGCAAGAATTTAATTTTCGCGGTTTTTCTTCACCGCGGAGGCGCGGAGGACGCAGAGGTTTCTCTTTTGAATTTTTTAGTACTTAAATAATAAAATTTGTTTCCATTTCAATTCCGATTTTAAATCCAATTTGACGTATTCTTCTTTGCTCCTCTTTCGCTTACTTTGCGGTTACCCTTGTCTGAACCTTGATTTATCGGATTTATTTGATTTCCATGATTTTAGATTTGCCGAATTATCGGAATCATATTAGCCAGTGAAATTGTTGTTTTTCCGTGTAATCTGCCATCAATTATTCTTTGCGTCTCATGCGCCATCTTTCGGCTCAGGTTCCGTCGTTTCTCTTGCTCAGCGATCCGATTTTATCAACAGCAAAGGAATGTTGATTTTGTGTTTGAGAATGTCGGAAACGCTTCCGTACAGAAAATCGCCGAAAAAGGTATGACCGTGGGTTGCCATTGCCACCAGGTCATAATCATTTTCCTCAATTTCTTTCAATATCTCTTTTTCGGGTTCACCGCCCCTTATTAAAACGGTCACGTCAACGCCTTGCTCTTGCAAACTCGCGCGGTAAGATGTCAAAGTCGCTTCAGCTTTTTGGCGCAAGGCGCGGTCCTGATCGAGAGTGTGCGAGTGAACCACGTGCAGGAGATAGATTTTTGCCTTATTCTGAAGGGCAAGCAACGACACATGTTTAAGAATCGTGTCGTCCACCGGCGAACAATCGATAGTGACTAGAATCTTTTTGTAAACTTGCATTTTAACTTCTCCCTGCAATGATTGAGTAAAGCAGATACATATTAAGCATAATGACAACGCCCGAAATGATCATAGCGATTACGAATTCCCTGTTACTGCTTCTAAAGCAACCCATAACGCTGCGGTCGCGGGAGAGGATCAACAGCGGAATTAGGGTAAAGGGAAGCTGGATACTCAACACGACCTGACTAAAGATCAGAATCCGGAATGTATCCAAGCTGAGAAGGATGACCAGAAATGACGGAATAGCGGTAATAAAGACGGAAATTTTATAAAGAAAGGTTTGAGGATCCTCCGATTTTCCCAGGAAGCCTGTAATCACATTAACCTCCGCCATTGACGATGTTACCGAAGAACCGACGCCGGCAAAAACGAGAGCGACGGCAAACAGAAAACCGGCAAGCGGTCCGGCAAACGGCTCCAGCGTGGCTGACGCCTGTTCGATGCTGTTAACAAAAACATCATGGCGGAAGAAGACAGCGGCGGCTACTATGATCATCGCCGAGTTAACCACCCAGCCCAATAGCATGGCGGTGGATGTATCGATCTTCTCGTAGCGTAAAAGTTTCTTTTTTTCGTTTCCGGAAATACCCCATTTTCTACTGTGAATGACGTTGGAGTGAAGGTAAATATTGTGAGGCATTACGACAGCGCCAAGGATAGCCATTGCCACATAAATACTGCTTGTGTTAAGTTTGGGGATTATTACGGACGGCGCTAATACCGCCCAGTCGGGTTTGACAAGAGCAATTTCCACCACATAGCACAGAGCGATAATACCCAAAAAACCGACAATGATCTTTTCGAGTCTGTGATATCTTTGACTAACTATCAAAAAGATTTCGAGTATTACGGTAAGCAGAGCACCCGACCAGAGGGGTATGTTAAAAAGTAATTTAAATCCGATAGCCCCGCCGAGTAGCTCCGCCACATCGGTCGCGACACACGCCAGCACAATCGACAGTCCCAGAAAAGCCGAAACCGGAGGCGAAAAGCGTTCTCTGATGTTAACCGCAAGCGACTTTCCGGTTGCAATACCAAGCTTGGCAGCCATGTGCTGGATAACAATAAGCATTATCGTGCCGAGCGTAATTACCCAAAGCAGATCATAGCCAAATTTTGATCCGCCCTCAATATTGGTTGCCCAATTGCCGGGATCGATAAAACCAACCGTAATAAGGAAACCGGGACCAAGAAAGCTAAGAATTTTTTTAAGCGTTCTTTTCTTTTCAATTCCCGCTGCCCTTGTCATAATGCGCACTCACTTTTAAGAGATTCGATCCGCCTTGATTCCTTTAATTCACTCCCAATTGCTCGTCAGAAAATTAAATTAAAAAAACAATCATAAAGCGGCTTGTCATTCTTGTAAGATTTTCTTTATCGGCTGTTTTTAGCGAGCCGTGAAAAATGAACGCTATACGCTTTTTAAAGATCCTTATTAAAACGAAATATCCCCGTTCTCATTTATTGAAATATTCATACAGGTGGATCTGAGCTTTCTCCAGCGCTTTCATTTTTTCGACCTTTATTAAGTTAATTCCCAGCCCGGAAGTAACGGGTTCGAGTAGTTTTACGGCTTCTTCTTTTTTAACCAATATTTCCTGAGGAATAGGCTCGGCGTTTTCCGCATATTTTAAAAACTGTTCCCTGATTTCATCCGGGAAATCCGCTGGTTTTATCAAATTAAAATTTAAGACCGCGCCCGAATAATGTTCCACCCATAAAACCATAAACGGGAAATAAGGTTTTTCGTCTTCTTCCTCTTTTATCGGCTGAGGAGAATAGAAAAAATCCATTTCCCAAATTCCCTGACGTTCGGGCGCCCTTTCCCTGATTTTTTCCAATCGCTTTACATCGACAGGTTCCGCGCCGATTTCCGTTTTTTCTTCTGGCGCGGGCTCTAACCATTTATCTTCCCATCTCAAACCGTTTTCTTCCTTTACGGGCGTCCTGACTAAATATTGATTCTTGCGGGGAGGAGTGAGCATTTTGGGATTTGTTTTAAAGCGTAAAGCGACCTCTATTACTTGTTTTAAAACAACGGTCAGATATTTCGCCTCTTCGCCGGTCAAATACCAGGGATAATATCCGGATTCATAATTCCTGAATTGGGGATATGCTTTCTTTCCTTTGAATTTTAATCCCAGCGCTTTTATTACCTGCAGATCCTCCTTGGATAAAAACTTTTTGTCTTCAAACGAAGCCATCAGGCAATTTTGAATATAAAGCGCGTCGGGAGAAGACATGTTTATTTTTCCCGATAGGATGTCCAGATATCCGTTTAGTCCCTCGGTTCCCAGATAAACAGCCAGACCAAAATGTTCTCCGCCCCTGCCCATTATGCAGCAATAACCTGTCTCGCCGGTCTCCGGATTTTGTACTCCGAATATATCCGTATCCCACATCCAGTTCCAGCATCCGGTTTTATAAAACTCTATCGCTACCCCATACAGATCTTTCAACTCTTGAACAGATGGTTGTTTATTCTTCAATTTTAATACCCCTTTTTTTGTGTTTTAACTACTTATCGTTGCCAAACCTGTACGACAACGCCAAAGCCAATAACCGTTTTTCGGAATTTGCCATTTTATCTGTTTACCGACATTTCACGCTTGCAAAATCGGAAATTAACAAGATTGTTCAAAATTAGCGGATTAGTTTCAGTACGCTTATAAACCTTTTTCTCCGAAAAAATTTTTGCCATTTAATATGCGATAATATATAGAAAATAAGAGCAAAGAGCCAATGCAATTTTCAAAACCATCCGTCTGGTTAAAGGGTAAATTGTGTTTTGTATCCGCTTACGGAATAATCGAATCGGGAAGATAAAAGGTTGAAGATTGAGAAGAAGGATCGGATAATAATGAACGCTCCGCTTTTTATGAGAACAAAAAATATTCGAAATGTTTGCAAGGAGAGTTGAAAAGGAAAGAATGCAAACGTAAGTTAGCGGGCGGCTTTTGCCTCGTTCTGTTTGCAGGTAAAACAGATGCGCGTGGTAGGAACGGCTTTCAATCGCGCCTCATCGATTTCTTTACCGCAAACGCGGCATATTCCGTAAGTCCCGACTTCGATCATTTCCAGAGCTCTGTCGATTTGCTGAAGGTATTTGTCCATGCGCGAAAGGAACAGAAACGATTGTTCGCGGTTCATGGTAGCCGTACCAAATTCCGAGAATTTGTAGGCGGTTTTGGCGAAATCTTCTTATTCCGAATTGATATTTCGCAACAATTCCCGGTAACGGTCGCGTTCTTCCAGCGTTTCCTTCCGCTTTCTGAGAAGAAGCTCTTTAAACTCCTGTAATTTATCGGATGTCATAGTCCGGCGCCCCCTCTTAAATTTATTAACAGTTTGAATTTATAACAAAAACGATATCCAAATCAATACTATCAGACGTAAAATAGTAAATTTTGCCAAAAAGAATCGCTGTTTTCCCGCCTGAAAGCAATTTTATTTCATTGCGACGAATTTTTTCAGGGACAGCGCGGCGTAAAACCGATCGGGCAAAGTTATTGATTTTCCTGCACCAAACACCAGGATATCAATCAGCCCTATTACAAAATTCTTTTGATTTATTCAAACTTCAAAACTATTTTACCCAACGATTTACCCTGTTCCAGAAACAGGTGCGCTTTTATTACATCCTCAAAAGAGAAAATTTTAGAGATGACCGGTTTAAAGAGATTTTTTTCAATAAGCGATAAAAGATCGAGTACATTGCGGCGGGTGCCCATGGTTGAACCTATAATTTGCTGATGTTTAATAAAAAGTACACGCAGGTCAATTTCAACTTTAGGTCCTGTGGTCGCTCCGCAGGTAACGATTTTCCCGCCTTTTTTCAGCGCCCGCAGGCTGTCGATCCATGTTTTTTCGCCGGTGTGTTCAATCACCACGTCCACGCCTTTGCCGTTTGTAATTTGCTTGACTGTTTTGCCCACCGGCTCACGATCATAGCGGATCACATAATCGGCGCCCAACTTTTCGGCAAATTCCGCTTTCTCCTGACTTCCCGCCGTTGTTATTACCATGCAGCCGTAAATTTTGGCGATTTGAATGGCGGCGCTGCCCACGCCCGACGACGCTCCGTAAATCAAAAGTTCCTGTCCCGGATGAATGCGGGCTTTTTGAACCAGCATGTGATACGCGGTCATTCCGGTTAACGGAAAGGCTGCCGCTTCTTCCCAGGTCAGGTTTTGCGGTTTTTTAAGAACATAAGGCGCGGGAACGGCAATGTATTCAGCCTGTACTCCCTGAATGCTTTCGCCGGGAATGTGGAAATCGGAGCACAAATTTTCCTGCCCACCCAAACAGTAAGCGCAATATCCGCAGCTTCGTATGGGAATCGTGAAAACCTCGTCGCCTTTTTTTAAGCCGTATCGATTATGAGCAATATCGCCGACTTCGACGATAATTCCGGCTGCCTCGCTGCCCGTAACCACAGGAAGCGGAACGCCCGGAATACCCTGCCTTACCCACAAATCCAGATGATTTAACGCCGCGGTCTCCACTTTTATCAAAACTTCATCCGCTTCAATTTCCGGCAGGGGAATTTCATCGATTTGCAAAACTTCAACGCTACCATGTTGATGAATACGAATAGCTTTCATGACTCTTCTCCGGTTTTGGTTTTTCTTAATTTAAAAAATTATTTCGATGCAAAATCCCTTATAATTACGCTTTCTTTATCCCCGCTCTTCCTTCCCACGCGGCGGAAAGGGCGCATTATCGATTTTAAAATTCCTGCTATTTCAATTTTTTACAAGTTAGTGATTTCAAGCAAATCGTTAATCACGCCGTAAGCCGTATCGGTGACAGTGGGATTTTCCTGAACAATGGTCAACGGCGCCAGAGAATCCGCTTCGATCCGCAGAACCGAGCTTGTTCCGTTGATTCGGTAAAAGGGATGCGATTCGTCAACGGGCGTAAGCTTTACCGAAGCGTGAATCTTTTGGTTTACCCGAGTTCCTTCGCAGATAAATTTCCATCTTAATTTCTGCTCAACCGAGCGCCGGATATCTTTGGCGAAAATTTCTTCAAAGGTCGATCTTGGAATCTGGAACGGCGTTATTTCCGAATCGAACAGAACATTGCAAAGAATCGCCGTTTTGGCGGCGGCGTCCCATCCGTCAAGATCGTCGGAAGGATCGGCTTCGACAATGCCTTTTGCCCGGGCTGACTCCAGAGCGCGGTCAATACTTATTCCCCGTTCCGATAATTCCGATAAAAAATTTGTAGTGGAATTCAAAATTCCGGAAAAACTTAGAACAGACGCCCCGCGCAAACCGTGCTTAATCAAATTAAAAACCGGCGTGCCGTCCATGACAGTTGATTCAAACAGCAAAAGACGATTGCTCTTTTTCGCCAGTTCCCGCAATTCTTTAAAATGAAAAGCTAAGGGACCCTTGTTTGCCGTAACCACGTGTCTGCCTTTTTGCAGCGCCTGTTTAATATAAGTAAACGCCGGCTCGCCTTTTGAACGGATATTTAAAGCGGAAAGTTCAACCAAAATATCGTAATCGCCGTCGGACAAAAGTTCTGGAATCTCGCCGGAATAAAAATCGGATGAGTTCCGATCAAAACCGGCATCTTGCCGATAGGTCTGCAAAATCGCGGAGGGACTTAATCCGCGGGGATTGTACAAGGCGCCGTGGGATTTAGTTACGACGCCCGTAATTGTTAATAAATCGGGAACAAGGGCGGGAAAACGTGGTTTGGGTTCAGCAAACAGACGAATTAATTCTTTTCCCACATTGCCAAAACCTATCATCAAAATTCTGGGTTTGTTTTTCATCTTTAAACCGATATTTAATTTCTTTAGCTCCCGGCTTTTTTCGATTTTTGTATGTAATACCGAACCAACAGGACAATTCCGGCAATAATTATGATAACGGGCCAATATTTAATGTATTGAATTTTACGAACAAAAAAGAGCAAGCCGAATAGCAGAAGGATTCCCCCGGGAAACAAATATTTGTTTGTGTCTTTTTTTAAAATGTAAAGCAGGACAAATCCCAGTCCGGGAGCGATAAGCAGCGCGGGCCACAAAGTTTCCAGTTTTTGCCATTCCGTGACCTGACAATAAAAGAAAAGCGCGCCGTAAATAACCAAAATTGTCGCCGGTAGTAAAAAAACACTCAACTCACGATTCAGAAAAAATCCGAGGAACAGGGCGATACCCGCCAGGATGATGTAAAGCGACCAGTTCAACAAAAAGACATTCAGATTTTCAAGAAAAAAAATGATTCCGAGCACAAGAAAGATATAGCCCAACCACTTCATTCGCGAATTCATGTCTGTTTCTCCCAAAATATTTTATTTTTCGGAAAATTTAAGTTCAGTTTTAATGTAAGAATTATTATATTAAAGGCAACCGAAAAATATGTGAAAAAAATAACCACAGATTAAGCTGATT
>JAJRSN010000281.1 GCA_024278715.1 Calditrichota bacterium | reverse complement strand
CGGCTCTGCTACCGGAATATGTGGATTCTTATGAAATGGGGCATCAAATATTTCTGGGGAAAAGTCTGCTTTCGCTGGAGATCTATTATCGCGTAACCAATAACAAAGTGGAACGGGTGCGGTCGGTATTCCCGGACAAAGAAAACGTTATCCTCCACACTTATGAAAATATCGGTAAGGATTATTCTTTGGGAAGCGAATTTCTTTTAAACCGCGATATTTTCAAATGGTGGAATATCAATTACATGGCTTCGCTGTATCAATACCGCGTGAAAGGGCGTTTGGACGAGCGGGATTTTTTCAGAGAAAGTTTTAACTGGAGTCTGCGGTTAAACAATGATTTTCGTCTTAGTCCGAACACGCGTATTCAATTCAATTTGCGTTACCGCAGTCCCACGGTTACTTCTCAAGGCAAAAGCGAAGATTTTTTAAGCTTTGATATGGCTTTTAAACAACAGTTTTTTAAGCGCAAGCTTTCGTTCACGTTTCAGGCTCGGGATTTGTTTAATACCATGCGTCACGAATTCATCTCGAGGGGCGCGGATTTTTACTACTATCGATTCATTGATCGCCGTTCACCCATGCTGTCGTTAACGGTGACCTGGATTTTTAACAATTACAAACAGGAGCGGCGTAGAACCAACGGCGGAGACAATGAATTTGGCGGCGAAGATCTATTTTAGCAGTTTCTAAAAATGGACAGGGTTTTCTTCACAGCCAGGAAAACCCTGTTTTTCTTTCAATTTCTTTAAACGGCGAATAACGAGGTTGGTCCGGTTTTAAGAACTGGTGAATAAAGGTAGGGTGACCGTTTTTCAAAATCTTCTGCGGATCGTCAATGGTTTTAAGAATCCGTTCTTCCCATTGCTGCGCTTTTTTACCCCACAAAATGTAAAAAGGGCTTGGTTTTCTACTATTTAAAGCTTGAATAAGCGCAAAGTGGAATGGCTGCCAAAAGCGAAAATGTTTTCTTTTTTCTTTAAACGAAGAAAACGTGAGAGCTACGTTCACCAAAAGAACGCCCTTTTCCAACCAGCGCCGGAATAATTCTCCGGGCTTTTTAATTCCGGTTTGCTCTGCGATTTTCCGACATTCTGAAATCGGCGTTTGGTAATCGGCTAATCCGTGAGCAACCAGCAAAGCCTTTAAAATGTTTTTCATAGAATTACCGACTGTACGATTTTACCAGCTTTCTATTTCGGCGTCCCAAAAAGCAATGCCGTTAGCCGAAGCCGATCGCGGGTAGGGGTCTTCGCCGTAGAGGACGCAACTGACTTTATCCGGAGATACTTGTTGAAATACATTGAAAATCAGATCTTTTTGCGGTAAGATGTCCGGAAACGGCTTTAAGAATAATTCCAAATCGCGATAAAATTCGTTCAGATTCAGGAACGGCTTTAGGAATTCTTCCCATTGGACCGGTAAGCGCATTATTCGCCTTTCAAAATCATAATTCATGCAACGGGAATTTGAATCTTTGAAGATTCAGATGCAAGTAAAAAATTATCCGAAACTTGCGGTAACAGACTTCTTTTACCATTTAAGATCGTACCAAAATTCCAAACCCGTGGGCGCAACTTTTCGATTTGCCTTTTTCAAAAAGTACGATAACCACAAGGTACCGCCCAATGCCTGATCCGCATGGCTATTGTATCTGAAGCCGGGCGTAAAATTCAACAAGGGTAAAATTTTCCGTTTATCGGGATCCGGCGGGCTGACGATCGCGGCAAATTCCGCGCCTAATTTGCCCTGCCATTTACCGTCTCCGACAAAGTAATCGTACCCGGCGCTAAAAGCAAAAGGAAACTTTTTTCCGGGAATAAGCAAGGGGTAAAAGGTAAACTGCGCGGAATGGTTATCGTTAAAAAAATGGCGGTATTTAATTCCGATAAAAATATGTCCGCTTAAAACCAGCGAAACACTTAAACGATTATTGCTATCTTTGGCGCGCATTGTGGATGGATAAATGAAGAAAATCAATAAAATCAAAATGCAACTTAGTTTAAAGCTTCTCATTTTGCTTTCCTCCTTTCCGCATAATTCCAAACTAAAACAATTCCGCTAACAAGCAGCGGTAAAGGCACAAGGGTGTACATTAAAAGACGCACATAAAGATCAAGCCGCAGCCATCCTCTGAAAAACAGGCTCAAACCAATCGCAAATACAATAAACAACACGCCGCTTATTAATATTTTTTTCCGAAAAAGAACCGCTAAAATAATAACAATTAAAAATGGCGCTAATTCGATCAGAGCTTCCGGCGAAATTCCGTGCGATAGAACAACAAACAAAGTCCAGACTCCAAACCAGCCATAGCCGATCCAAAAAGCCACGCGCCGCGGATCGTAGTTCTGATACACGCTGATCAGGAGTTTTACGAGCAGCGGAATCAACAAAAGCATGTATAAACCGGGCGGCGGATTTTGCCCTTTACCGATGTAATCTTTTAACATCACAAGAACCGTTAAAGCGATGAAGACGTAAAATGAAAGATGACTCGAAAAATGGCTGATTTGCAATTGTCTTTCATCCAAGTCGGTTTGGAGTCGGAATTCGCGAATAATCGGTGCAAAAAAAACGATAAGCAACAGGGCAATCAACACAGGCATCGGCATTGCCCTTCCGCCCATCACCAAAACCACGATCACCAATAACCACAAGGTTTTAATGATACTTGAATTTAGTTTCATGACGACGACTCCGTTTTTTTCGGTAACTCTTCTTCATCCAATTGAAAAAGCTCCTCCACGGTTACGCCAAAGACATGCGCCATTTTAAGG
>JAJRSN010000280.1 GCA_024278715.1 Calditrichota bacterium | reverse complement strand
CTGTTTGCCGTTTTGGTGCAAATCATTAAAAGTATGGAAAAATTCTTCCTGAGTTTTTCCTTTGTTGGAAAAAAAGTGAATGTCATCCAAAAGCAAAATATCACACGAGCGGTAGTAAGCGGAGAATTCCGAAATGCGGTTTTGCTGAATAGAATTGATAAAATGCGAAGTAAAAGTTTCGCTTGAGGTGTAATAGACCTTGGTCAACGGATATTTGGCAAGGGCGAAATTACCGATGGCTTGAATTAAGTGTGTTTTACCGAGACCGGTTCCGCCATAGATGATCAAAGGATTGTAATTGGTGCGTCCGGGCGAGGAAGCCACCGCGCGCGCCGCGGCGTAAGCAAAGTTGTTTCCGTCTCCGACGATAAAGTTATTAAATGTGTAGCGCTCGTTAATCCGCGTGTAAAAAGGAGAATTGATTGTAGCCTGCGGAAAATTCGTCCTGTGATTTACCGAAGAGGGCTGCAGGTCCGTGTCCATATAAGGCGAATCCGGGAGATTGTGATTTTTAATGTGATATTTTATTTTACGATGTTCTCCCAAAACCTGAACAATGGCGTTATTGAAAATTTTGGCGTAGTGATTGTCAATCCATTCGCAAAAAAAGCGGTTAGGAACCCTGAGCTCAATGTATTGGGCGTCAAGATTGACTAATTCGAGGGGCGCAAACCAGGTGTTAAAACTGCGAATATTTATGTACTCTTTTAGAACTTGTTGAATACTCTTCCAGACGGACTCTGATGTCGAGAGATTATGCGCTAATTCTGATTCCATTTCCATTCCTTATCGTTTAGTTATCCACAATTTCCCGATTTTAAAGGATTTACGATTTATTAACGGACAAATAATTTGTTTATGTTGTAATTTTTAACAAACATAGCCATAACATTTAAATAATTAATAAGTTATGACCGATCGATGCTGTAAGTTTATGAAATCATTGAGTTCGACGTTATTTCCTGACTGTGAATAAACACCGGTTATCCACAAATTATCCACAACCAGTGTGCGTCCCTTTAACATTTTAATATTCTACTAATAAAAATCAAGTAAACCGCAAGTTTTTTTTTTGAGATTTTTATGGTTAAAATGTAGTTAATCGCTTGAAAATTAATAAGAAACTTTATCAAAAAAAATGTTTCACGAAAAACGTTTTTTCGGAATAATATCATGCGATTAAAAGTGAAATGCAAACGAAGTCAGTTCTTTAAGGAAAAAAGATAATTAAAAAACTTTATTATTAAATTTTTTAGGAAAAAAATTATTTCGGCAAAGCTAATTGTTTTTGAATTAAAAAATTCAGACGCAATGAATATTAAAACTATTCGCCTAATAATTCACTTACTATGTTCAGCAAGCTTTTTGGATCGAACGGTTTACTGATGGTTTTTGTTACGCCCAGTTTTTTGGCTATGCTCAGGTAACTGTTGGCGTCCAACTGCCCGCCGCCCGACATGGCAATTATTTTGGTCTTGGGTAGTTTTTTCTTTATCTCAATAATCGTCTCTATTCCCTCTTTATCCGGCATAATAATATCGGTGATAATCAGATTAACGGATTCATTCTCTAAAATTTCGAGCGCTCTGTTGCCATTCTCCGCTTCGATAACATGATACCCGTTAGATTGCAAAATTTCGTAAAGCAATTCGCGAATTAAATCGTCGTCGTCAACAATTAAAATTTTTTTCATACTAACACCGTTTTTCTGTTCCAACTATTTTAAGTTTACAAAGTTCTGTAAAAATTATCAATTTATTTTTTTGCATTAAGCCCTTAATTATTTCCGACGGTAAATGTTTCCGGAAAAAATCATTAAGCGACTAATGCCCGCCTTGTGATTAATGAAAAGTATTTATCGTAAGTTTTTTAAAAAATGTTAAATTAAAATGAATATTTGTTTGCATTTTGATCGAAGCGATAAAATGGGATCGTTCATTTGTACAAATTGCAGTCAGGATAATCCGTACTCAATTGAGAATTATTTAATAGCAGATATTTGATAAATTGATATAAATATCAAATTAATAAATAGTTAATACTGATTTTAAGTAATTTCCGACAGGCTTCGTCGTCGCCGGCGCGTTAAGAAATATTCTCGGAATTAAATAAGTTACGGTTTTGAGCGGGAGCATTTTACTTTTTGGTTCAAATTGAATCAATACGTAAATTATCGGCGATCATTAAAAAGAAAGGATTAAAAATGAGAATAAAAAAAATCCTTGTTCCGACGGATTTTTCTGAGACCGCCCGCGCCGCGGTGGATCAGGCGTTATTTTTAACAGCCAAATATAACGCCGAGTTAACAGTGTTGCACGCACGTTTGATGTTTGAAGACGATCCCTCCGAACTTCCCAAGAAATTAGCTTCACTTGAAAAGGAAGAACACGATGTGGAAGCAAAGTTATTGTCGCGTTTAAAGGCAAAAACTTCGGAATATGCACATTTAAAAATTCAACATGAAATAATCCGCGGCTATTCGGCTCCCTCGGCTATTCTGGGTTACATTAACAACAAGGAATTCGATCTGGTTGTTATCGGCACGCATGGGAGATCGGGTTTGGAGCATTTTTTGATCGGCAGCGTGGCGGAAAAGGTGGTTCGTTACGCCAGATGCCCGGTTCTTACCGTTCGATCGAAAGAATATATTACAGAGCAGTTTACCAAGATTGTTGTTCCTTTTGACTTCAGCGAACCGTCGATTTTAGCTTTAAAATCCGCCATAGAAGTAATGGATTCTCCGGAAAGTGAAATCCATTTGATTTATGTGGTAGAGGAGGAAGTTCATCCCGCGCTATACGCCTGGGGGATGAAATCGGTGATCGAAATTATTCCGGATATTATTAGCAAGGTTGAAGAGAGAATGGAAAATATTGTATCGCAAATTCCCGAACTTAAAAAGGCGAAAATTGTTAAAACCGTTCGGGAGGGAAAGCCGCAAAAACAAATAAGCAAATATGTTGAGGAGGTTCAACCCGATTTAATTGTAATCGGAACGCACGGTTTGGTGGGACTCGATCGGTTTCTACTGGGCAGCACCACCGAGCGCGTTATTCGCTCGATAAAACAGCCGGTGCTCACGATTAAATTGAAAAATATTATTTAAATCAATGTTAGGCGGTTGAGAATTTTAAATGAAAATGGTTAATCGAGTGACAGCGAATGAGTAAAAAAAATTACATTTTGGTTAAAGGAGCCCGCGAACACAATTTAAAAAATATCGATGTTAAAATACCACGGGATAAATTTGTAGTTATTACCGGCTTGTCCGGATCGGGAAAATCGAGTCTTGCCTTTGACACCATTTACGCCGAAGGACAGAGACGCTACGTTGAATCGTTAAGCGCTTACGCGCGGCAGTTTTTGGGTTTGATGGAAAAACCCGATGTGGATTACATCGAAGGATTATCGCCGGCAATTTCGATAGAACAAAAATCGACAAGCAGAAATCCCCGCTCCACCGTAGGGACGGTAACGGAAATTTACGATTACCTGCGGCTGTTGTTCGCCAGAATTGGCAAGCCTCATTGCTATCAGTGCGGTCGTCCGGTTGAAAGACAAACCGTGCAGCAAATTGTGGATACTATCTTGTCGTGGGAAGAGGGAACGCGCTTTCAGGTCTTATCTCCCGTGGTGCGAGGCAGAAAAGGCGAATACCGCGAGGTTTTTAACCAGTTCCGCAAAGACGGCTTTGTGCGCGTGCGGGTGGATGGCGAAGTAAAATCGCTTGACGAAGAAATTACTCTGGAGAAAAATAAAAAGCACAATATCGAACTGGTGGTCGATCGATTGATTTTAAACGGAGCTATCCAAAAGCGGCTGACGGATTCGGTTGAATTGGCGATTAAGCAGAGCGGGGGATTGGTTTACATCAATAAACCGGAACAGGGCGAAGATGTGATGTTTAGCGAGCAATTTGCCTGCCCGCATTGTAATCTGTCTTTCGAAGAGCCCGCTCCGCGCACCTTTTCTTTCAACAGTCCTTACGGCGCCTGTCCTAAATGCGACGGACTGGGCGTGCTTACCCAGATCGATCCTAAATTGATTGTACCCGACGAAGACAAGTCGATTAACGAGGGCGCAATTGCAATGCTCGGCGGCAGGCATGAAGGCTGGATGTACGAAATGATAACCAGTCTCGCCACAAAACTAAATTTTAGCTTAAATACGCCGTGGAAGGATTTACCCGAAGACATCCGGCAGGTTATTTTGTACGGCATGGGAGACGAACAGGTCAAATTTGTTTACAAGCGAAATAAAGCCTATCTGGAATGGTATTCCAATTACGAAGGAATAGTTAATAATTTGTTGCGGCGTTACAAACAAACCAGCTCGGTACATGTGCGTCGTTGGATCGAAGGATTTATGAACAATCTGATTTGCGACGAATGTGGCGGAACGCGCTTACGGAAAGAGGCTTTGGCAGTTACTCTCAACGGCAAAAACATTCATCAGGTCACGCAAATGTCGATTCGGGAAGCGAAAGAATTTTTTGAGAATTTGTCGTTAACGGCTCAGGAAGAACAGATCGCCCGCCAAATTTTAAAGGAAATCCGGCAGCGCTTGCAGTTTTTAATCAATGTCGGCTTGGATTACTTAACGTTGAGCCGGACGGCTGGCACGCTTTCCGGGGGCGAGGCACAGCGCATTCGTCTTGCAACGCAAATCGGCTCTCAGTTGGTAGGCGTGCTGTATATTTTAGACGAACCGAGTATCGGGCTTCATCAGCGGGATAATCAGAAATTGATTCACACGTTAAAACAATTGCGTAATTTGGGAAATACCGTTCTTGTTGTGGAACACGATCGGGAGACCATTGAAGAAGCGGATTATGTGATTGATCTTGGACCGAGAGCGGGAGTTCACGGAGGAGAGGTGATTGCCGTGGGAAAACCCTCGGCGATCGCCGAAAATTCAAAGAGTCTTACGGGTCTCTATCTTTCTCATAAAAAAAGTATTCCGGTTCCCCGAAAAAGAAGAAAAGGGAACGGAAAGCACCTGTTTGTTCTTAAAGCAAGCGGAAACAATCTGAAACGGATCGACGTCAAATTTCCGCTTGGTGAATTTATTTGCGTAACCGGAGTGTCGGGCTCGGGAAAAAGCACTCTGGTTAACGAAACTCTGTATGCCGCGCTGTCGCGCTATTTTTACCGTACAAAAAAAACGCCTCTGCCGCACGAGAAGATTGAAGGAATTGAGAATATCGATAAAGTCATCGATCTGGATCAGTCGCCGATAGGCAGAACGCCGCGCTCCAATCCGGCGACCTACACCGGCTTGTTTACTCCTATTCGCGAT
>JAJRSN010000279.1 GCA_024278715.1 Calditrichota bacterium | reverse complement strand
TTAAGAATCTTACAATATTCAAAGAATTTAACAAATACGGATCGAAAAAATGAGCGAAAATATTTTGGAAGTGCGCAATGTAAGCAAAAGCTTTAAAGAGCAGGTGGTGCTAAAAAACCTGTCGTTCACCGTAAAAAGCGGCGAAACATTCGGTCTTTTGGGTCCGAACGGCGCCGGAAAAACCACAACCATGCGCATGATAATGAATATTCTTCAACCAGATGAAGGCGAGATTCTGTTTCAGGGTCAACCACGGCAAAGGCTGAAAGGCGTTCATTTCGGTTACCTTCCGGAAGAACGCGGACTTTATCCGAGAGCGCGTGTATTGGACGTTCTGGTTTATTTCGGCACCCTGAACGATCTTTCTCCGCGAAAAGCCGAAGTGGAGGCTATCCGCTATCTCGATCGTTTGGGAATTATCGAATATACCGATACCCGAATCAATGAACTTTCAAAGGGTATTCAGCAAAAAATCCAGTTTATCGCCGCCTTTCTTCACGATCCGGACGTGTTGATTCTGGACGAACCTTTTACAGGTTTGGATCCCATCAATCAATCGGTGCTTCAGGAAATTCTGGAAGAATTTAAAAAGAAGAATAAAGTATTGATTCTTTCCACGCACATGATGGATCAGGCGGAAAAAATGTGTGATCATATATGCCTCATCAATCAGGCGCAAGTTGTAATAGACGGTTCGGTGTCGAATATCCGTAAAAGATTCCGGGAAGACGCCTATTATCTGGAAGCCGACGCTCCGATTCCGTTTATCAGCTCGCTTAAAGGAATTCAGATATTAGAAGAAGGCAAGAACAACTACAAATTTGTACTCGAAGAGGGTTCAGTTTCGCTGGCTGAAATTTTAAAACAGGTGGAGCAAAAGACGAAAATTCGCAAATTTGAAGTTTTTGAGCCTTCTCTGCACGATATTTTTATTCGTTTGATTCAGGAACAGACCGAGGTCAAATCATGAAAAATATTTTCCGAGTCGCCCGTTGGGAATTTGTCTCCCGCATTAAATCAAGATCGTTTCTGTTCAAAACGTTTATTTCGCCTTTTCTGTTTACGGCGGTGATTACTCTGCCGCTTTTTATTTTTAATTTGCAGCCGCAAATCACGACCAAGCTCATCGGTTTAATTGATTTGTCCGGTCAGAATATTAAGGAAGAATTGCAGCGGGAACTAAACCGGAACTACCGTCTGGACAATCGATCTTCCGAATATCTGGTAATGAATGTCGCAGTTAATAACTCGTCGTCCTACAACCGGATGGCGTCAAAATTCGAAGAAATTAAGTCGCGTCTCGATTCCGTGTCTTTGGTTTATGATCAGATAAAAGAACAACGAATGGAATATTACAAAAATACCAAGATTCCGAACCGTGATTATGTGCTGCGCACGTCTTATGAAAAACTTCAGAATACGCGCGAAGAAAAAGAACTGATCGAAATTGAACTTTCGCGCTTTAAGACAGCGTTGGATTCTTTGTACAAACGCGAGGCTCAGCGCATGGCAGATTCACTTCTTTACACGGATGTTTTGAACGCCTATTTGATTTTTCTGCCCGATTTTGCCAAAACGGGCATTGTTGAATATCACACCAAAACTCCGGGCGATTTAAGAGAGGTCGAGCGTTTCGAAAAAATATTGCAAACCATAATTATTAAAAAACGTATTTTGGACGATCAAATTCCGCGCAGCAAACTGCAAAGATGGTTCCGTCCCATTTATCTGAAAAAATATCAGCTTCTGCAGGAGGGTCAGCAGGAATGGAATTTCTACGTCCAGTTTTACGGACCGCTGATCGGAGTATTCCTTTTATTCATGGCGATTTTCACCGCCGGCGGTTACGTGTTCAGCAGCGTGCTGCTGGAAAAATCCAATCGGGTGATCGAGGTTCTTCTCTCGTACGTTACCAGCAGTCAATTGATGGGCGGAAAGATACTGGGATTGGGCTTTTTGGGATTAGTGCAAATTTTTAGCTGGTTTGCCATTACGGGAATTCTTCTTTCGACCGGAGTAATTCCCGCCGACAAAATCTCATATTTGACCATGCAAAACGCGCTGTATTTTCTGATCTATTTCAGTTTGGGTTTTCTTTTTTACGGAGCGATTTTCGTGACCATCGGTTCGGTTTCCGCCAGCGAATACGACGCCCAGCAAATCAACCAGCTATTAAGAACAATCGCCATTTTCCCGGTGCTGCTCTCGCTTTTGGTGTTAGCCGATCCCAACGCTCCTTTAATCCGGCTGTTGAGCTTTATTCCCTTTTTAACTCCTTCGTTTATGATTATGCGAATACCTTTAAGCATTGAGCCCATTACCTTCGACATTTACGGCACTATTTTGCTCATGATCGTTTCCATCGGATTTATGATAATTATTTCGGGAATAATTTTTCGAATGTCAACATTGATGGTGGGTAAAAAATTGACGCCGCATGAAATCTGGACCTGGATTAAAATAAAATAGCCGGAAAACGGCAAAAAAAATCCTGTTTTCGCTTTGCTCTTTTCTAAGAAAGATTCACAGGCTCGCCTGCACTTGAAAGCGAATCGAACGTTGCAAAGGTTTTTCAACCCGCCCGAAATCAATGTCGTTTAAATTTCGATCGTTCAAATGCAGATAGCGGTATTTAAACCAAAACTTAAAACGCGGGTCCGGCTGCCATCCGATTCTAAAGTACCATTTAAAGCCCTGTCCGTAAAGCGGATAATTTGAAAAACTGCCCGGTAAATCGGTTTCGTATTCGTAAATTCTTGAATTGTAGGAATCGGTTTGAAAAAAGGTGACCCGTAAATTACACTGAAAAGATTTACCGACTTTAAAGTTAGCATCCTGAAAGACCAAAAATCCTTTTTCCGACGGACTCTTTGTTTTATTGATCTCGATCCGCGTTTTTAAATTAACATTATTCGCCGATCGAAAAGCGCATTGCAGGCGGAACTGATTGCTTTGCCGAAGGACGCGGATCGCGGAAGAATCGGCGATTGATTCAAACTGCTGATACAGTTTATGCCTTAAACGCGATGTGATCGATAAAAACGACAACCGGTAATTGAACTCGGAAAGCCACTCATCTTTCAGCACGGGCAAGGGATTTGAATAACCGCGCCATAATTGCTTTTTAATCAGTTTGTAAAAATTCCAGTTCCGATTTTCCTTGTTCCAGCTAAAAGAGGCGTAAATTCCCTGCTCCGCTCTGGGAAAGGGACCGTTATCGTCAAGCACCCGCCCGGAAGGCGACTGAAAATTTTTGCTCAACCGCCAGAACAACACGCCGAACTTTGCGCTTTTCCGGTCAACAAAAAACGACTGACTGACTGCAGGGGATGCCAAATCCGCAATTACCCATTCTCCCGACAGATAAAGACTGCCCAACCGACAGTCATAATAAAAGCTGCCCGCCTGTAACCGGTTTCCGCGAAAATGAAAGCGGTTTTTTCTTAAATCGGAAGCCGAAACATTTTCGCTTTTAAATGCAATCGGCGGATCATAATTGAATCGGGCGGCGCTTAAACCAAACAGTAAACCCGGAAGAATTTGACGCGTCAGATTTACTCCGAGTATTTGTTCCGAAATTAAATCTTTTCTCCGGATTTCTGACAAAGTGCGATGATATCCGGAATAGTCAAAGCCGGTAATTTGCAGGTTTGCCGGATTGAATCGCCCGTCCCGTAAATTCCTGGCAAAAATAAGCCGCAAAGTACTTTTGAAAAGCAGAACGGTTTCAAACAGAAGACCGGTATTTCCGAAATTCTCAGCCGATCCGATGTAGGGATATGCTCCGTCGCGTTTTGCGGTAAAAGGAAGCGTAACCATGCTGCTCTTGATTCTTCCGAAAGGAGAAGAAAATAACAGTCCGTGCCCGAAATTCAGATAATAGCTGCCTAAAATCAATCGCCATTGCTTAGTCTGAAAGCTGATGAACCCGGTCCAGTAATCGTTGAAATCGGTTTCTCCGACATCTTTTTGAGAGACGAGAGCCGCCGAAAAATAGGGATTATATCGGTAAGTAATCTTGCTGTAGCTGTAAAGATTGCTTCCGCGATAGATTTTATCTTTAATTTCGTCGGGGACCTCAACGGCGCGGTAATTTCTTTGGGTCAGCCGAATTTGCGCGGCTTTTGTTTTGCGAAGGGTAATAAAAGGACGAATCCGCAGATAGCGTTCTTTGCCGATAACGGATTTTATTTCACGAATACTCTTAAACTCGCCGTGTCGTTCACGATAGCTCAGAATACTGTCAACCGCCGAAGCGGGAAGCAAGAGAATTTTCAGCCAGTCTTCCCGGTCCGCGTCGTTCACCGGTAAAGGATGTTCGAGTAAGTCTTCGAGAATTTCGGCTATGGCGGGGTCTTCCTGAATTAAATCCATCCAGGGCTCCAGCGGATCGGTTTCCTGGGGAAACACCGGACTTTTAAAGACAATCATTATTCCCATAAAACAATAAAAAATCAAGGTCCGAAACATCGGAGACGGATCCTCAATTTATTTGGATGAAAAAAATCAAATCAGGGATTGAAGAAATTCCGGACAGGTTCCAGATCCGATTTGAGAGCGTCCGAAAGTTTGCCAAAAAACAAAGCTTTACCTTCGTGCAGAAACAAGACTCGATCGGCAATGCGTTTAATACTTCCCACTTCGTGCGTAACGACCACTAAAGTCATTCCCAGCAGGTCGCGAAGTTTGAGCAAAAGTTGATCCAGCGAAGCGGCTGTAACCGGATCAAGTCCGGCTGCCGGTTCATCGGCAAAAAGGATTTTGGGATCAAGAGCAATTGCTCTGGCAAGAGCAGCCCGTTTGCGCATTCCGCCCGAAAGTTCGGAAGGCAGCAGGGGCGCGGCGCTTTTTAAGCCCACCAGTTCCAGTTTCAGATAAACGAGATCGCGGATTAACTCGGTAGTTAAATTGGTGTGTTGTTCAAGAGGAATGGCGACATTTTCCGCTACTGTGATGGAATTCAGCAAGGCGCCGTTCTGAAAGAGCACCCCGATGTGACGCATTAATTTTATGGATTCCGCTTCGTTTAAACGTAAAAGATCGTGACCTAAAAGCGTAATGCTGCCGGAGAACGGTTGCAGCAACCCTATCAGGTGTTTGAGCAGGGTTGTTTTGCCGCATCCGCTGGTGCCGAGAACCACCATAATCTCGCCGGGAACGACATCAAAAGAGATATCGTTTAAAACGACATGTTCATCATAACCGCTGATCAGATGTTGCACTTCAATGATTGGTTCGTTCATCAGAATGCAGATTCTCCAAAATAGAAAATTAATCCTAAAATACTATCGGCGACAATGACAAAAAAGATCGAAGCGACCACGGAAGCGGTGGTTACCCGTCCCACGCCCTCCGCGCCGCCTTTAACGCGAAAACCGAAATAGGTGGCGGTTAAAAGAATTATGATCGAAAAGCTAAGACTCTTGATCAGACCGGTAAAAATTTCTTTGTATCGGAGGACAGTGAAAACTTCTTTGAAAAAAGCAACAAAATTAATATCCAGATAGGTAACCCCTATAACCGCGCCGCCGGTAATACCGATAATATTGGCAAAAACCGTAAGCAAGGGCAGCGTAATAATAATGGCGTACAGTTTGGGTACGATCAGGTACGGTACGGGATCGACTCCCATTACGGTTAAGGCGTCGATTTCCTCGCTCACCTTCATTGTGGCAATTTCGGCGGTAATGGCGGAGCCGGAGCGTCCGGCGACTAAAATGGCGGTGATCAACGGTCCCATTTCGCTGACCATGGCTATGGCAATAAGATCGGCGACATAAATATTCGCCCCGAATTGTCTGAGCTGAGCGGCGGACTGCAGCGCGAGAATAAAACCGATCAAAAAAGCAATCAACGCAACGATGGGCAAGGCGTTCACTCCTATTAAAACACCCTGATTAACCACATCGCCTTTTCGCCGTAAACCCGGTCTGAAAAACCCCAAAAAAGACCAGTAGCCGATATTGGAAAATAGTAAAATCGATTCCGCAAAATATTTTGACAGATTGTATCCCGTTTCACCGATTTTTTCGAAAAAATTCTTCTTTTCCGATTTGAAAACCGGCGGAAGCGGACGTTTAAACAGCTTAAGAGTGCGCTCAATGGCAGGAGACAAATTGGTCCAAAGGACTTCAACGTTATTCTTTTCCAGATCGCTGCGCAGGTTTTGAATGAAAATCGCGCCCGCGCTGTCCATCTGCTCCACTTCCTGAAAATCAAATTCTACGGACGGCGAGAATTGCTTTTTATCAAAAAGCGCTTTGAATTTCTTTCGCAGTTTCTCGGTTTGCTGATGCGTGATGACAGGCGGCAGTTTAACGATTGGGGTGTCCATAAGCCAAAACCAACTATTTTACGGATGAAGTAATTTTGCCGATGAAAACATTGACTTCCTGATTAACCATTTTGTTTACTGATTTTACGAAATCATTCATGCTGCTTTCTTCGGGCAACGCCTCTGTGCGGTCAAAAGAATGTTCCACCGCCACTTTGCCTGTTTTAAAGTTGATAAGTTCAAAAGAGGCTTTTATGTGGGCGGTCGGAAAATCAGAATCCGGTGCCGGCTCCTGCATTTCAACAACATCCACCGTTCCGCGGATCAGATATTTGGGAAAGTTCTGAGACACTTCCAGCAAACAGTTCTCAAAAATTTTTAACGATCTGATTTTTTGCCAGACAAAAAAACGCATTCCCACATCCGGCGCTTCCGCCCAAAGATGATAGTAGTAGTATTGAAGTTCGTTGCTATCGGACCGCAAAGCAATCTGTTTGGTTTTATAAGCGGGTCGGGCGATGAACGGTTCAACAACGACAACATAAGGAAGCGTTTTCACCGAATCGGCGTAGGTGGAAACCGCGGGAGAATCTAACACATAATATTTTTTCATAATGCGTTCTTTAGCGCAGCCGGAAAGAAAAAACAGACCGATCAGCGCAGTAAAAACAAAAATTTTATTTTTTAAGTTTATCATCGGGCGGGTTCTCCGGTTTGCTGCCGCTTATTAATACCGACGGATCTTCATCTATTTGCTTCGCCGCGCTGTTCAAATAGCGAACCATTTGATTGAGCTGCTCCATGGTCTGATTCAAACGCAGACTGTTAAGGCGCACAAGAAGATCCATTTGTTCCAATAAGCTGTTAAGGCGATCAACCGCGACGTTGATCTCTTCATCTAAATTGTAAATATTGGCTTTGTTTAATTTGTCGGCGACTTCGGCAATGTTTCTCATGGTAATTCTGAATGTGTCCGATTGAACCACATTTTCCAGAAAACTTAATGTTCTGCGCGTAGATTTGGACGCCGCGGCAAGATGTATCATGGAAGTGTCTAAATTAGTGAGAATACTGGCGATTCGCGGCTGGGTAGTATATAGAAGTTTGTTCACCCGATTAATGGCTATTTGAGACTGATCGACTAACTTAAAGATTTTATTCTGATTGACGGGATCGGTTAACTGAATCAGATTGTTTAGGATTAGCTCGAGCTTTTCGGCAATGACCTCTGCCTTGCCCGTAATCTCTTCGGTAAGCGATTTACCGGGCTGAATAAAACCGCCCGGCTTTAAAAGAGGCGCTTCGGGCGTACCGCCGCGCAATTCGATAATCTTTAACCCCGTAATGCCGATGGAAGAAATATCGGCAGAAACATCCTTTTTGATGGGCGTGCCTTTGTTTACGCCGATGGTAACAATGATCTGGCTGATATTTTTGGGATCGATTTCAATTTTTTGCACACTACCGATATGAACGCCAAGATATTTTACCGAACTGCCGACATCGAGCCCGGCAACGGAAATGTTCTGATATTTGATGTAATAAATATCTTTTTCTTTAAAAAAGCGTTCGATGGAAAGCGCCAGAATAATGGCGATTAACAGAATGCTGCCAATGGCAATAAACAAACCGAGGCGAAATTTTTGAGTTTTTGAAATCATTGCAGTGCATCCGTTGTTTTGCCTGAAAATAATCAAAGAAAAGGTTTAATTCAAACAAATTAAACTTTTTTTTTAAAGTGGTCTTGCCTGAATGTAAAATTCTGATTATATTTAGCGATCAATTAATGAGAGATAATAAAATGGCCAGAATTGTAAAAAAGAAAAAAGGAAAACAAGTTGAACCAATCGTAATTGGCAAGAAAAATATGTATTTTTTTCTCGGAGGCTTGTTTTTAATCATTTTGGGATACATTTTAATGGCACAGCCTCCGGTTTACGGATTTCTGCCGCTCCACCTGGCGCCGATTATTCTGGTTTTCGCTTATTTGATAGTGATACCGTTTTCGATTATGATAAAAGATAAAACGCAATCAGCGGGCGATTAGCTCAGTTGGTTTAGAGCACCTGCCTTACAAGCAGGGGGTCGTAGGTTCGAATCCTACATCGCCCACGCAATGCCCTTGTCAATCTCGAATTTGATGAGGGCTTTTTTTATTTCTACGATTAAAAAGTGTTGGTTTAGAGCATCCCGACAAGTCGGGAGGGTCGCAATATCGAATCCTACATCGCCCACGCAAAG
>JAJRSN010000278.1 GCA_024278715.1 Calditrichota bacterium | reverse complement strand
CTTCCCGGCTCTTTTTTGATGTAAACGTTAATATCTTTTTGGCATGAAGATATCAGCAATAGAACAATCAGAGAATAAAATAGATGTTTCATCGTATCTCCTTTCTTTGGTTTTTTGGCAGACGGCTAAAATTGTTTTTTGTGTGAATTGCGGTTAGACATGCAATTGAGGTTATCCGTACGCAAACGCGCCGCGCTTCTTTTTTCGACGATGTTTTGCGTCCGGAGTCGAACCGCGCGTTAAATACGTTTTAAGGGTAAAACGGTATCATTGTGTTGTGATTTTTCTTTAAAAAAACGATCCCAAACTAAGCCATATAATATATGAAAAAATTCATTGCCGTCCAAAATAAATCATATTCAGAACAATTTTTTTTGTAATTATTTAAAATTCTCATTTTTCAGTTATTAAACTAAAAATCTCTTCTTGTAATTACTGACGCAAATTAGAGGAAACTTTTTTAACTTTTTAATTTTATCTTCATTGAGAATAGTAAATTTTCATTGTTTTAATGTCGGAAGCCAATTCCGCGAGTATTTCCGGGTTCATTCCGGTCTCATAGGGCGATGCGTTTCGCAGGAACGGTTCATGGGAATCGGGGCTTTTTCCGCAGGAGACGGAAAACAAAACCGCGATAAAAACGATTATCGAAACTTTAATAATGACTCATCCTTTTACATTCATACTTTTAATCAGCACAGTCTCGTCTTGTATATCATTTTACGTCAGTTGCGGTTCGCTGCCTTTTTTATTGGGATTTGCAGGTTGTGTTTGCGCAGTATTTTGCTGATTGTTTGCTGCATTAAAACGATTAAAAAATTTTAAAGTAAAAATACAATATAAAAAACAATGTAATGATAAAGTAAGATATTGAATAAACGTGAAAGACAAAATATTTTGATTTGTTATTTATGAAACGAAGAGCAATTAAATTGGCAAACGAACCGATTAATAATCCGTTTCCGCCAATGTTTACGCCATAGGAGATGATCTTAAAATTAGAAGAATAATGCGACAACAAAATGGTTGCCGGGACGTTGCTAATAACCTGTGACAGTAAAGAGCCTGAAAGAAGAAGGGTTCGTGTATTATTGAAATCCAGATGAGTTAGTATATGCCCGATTTCTTTTAACTGACAGAGAAGTTGAATATCAATGAAAATGAAAATGAACAATAAAATTAGTCCCCAATCGGTTTCCGAAATAATTTTTTTGTCGAAAAATAGAAACGCAAGAATAATGACTAATAAAAGGTACCGCTCAAAGTTTAGTTCAACCGAAAAAATAAAGAGAATTAATAAAAAAGCAGATAGAAAAAACAATCTTCGATTTACCGGCGGATGTTGAGCATGATTGAGCTTTATCCTTTTAGACGGAAAGGCAAAAAAAGCAAAAATAAACAGCCAGGCAGACATGATCAGAACCAACGGGGTCATTTCTTTGATAAAACTCAGAAATGAAATGCCCCATTGGTGCCAGAGAAAAATATTCTGCGGATTGCCAATAGCCGTTAACGAAGAACCGACATTAACGGCAATAGCTTCGAATACAACAGTTTTACTATAATCGTTATCCGAGATTTCTTGCAGGCTTAAAGTCAATGGAACGATGATGAATAGGGTAATATCGTTGGTTAAAAAAACCGACAATATCAGCGAAATAAAAATCAGGAATAACGCTAAAAAACGCTCATTGTCAATTCGTCGTGAAATTCGGTAGGCTATCAGATAAAATAAACCGCTCTCCTTAATACCCATGGTAATTAAAAGCAAACCGCTTAGTGTGATAATGGTATTCCAGTCAACAAAGGTGGGTAAGCGTCTCAGTGGCTGTCGTAGAATTAGCGACAGCCCGACGGACGCTACAACAAAGGCTGTTAGTAAATAATTTTTTTTAACAAAAAGAAATACAGAAAAAAAAAATCTATTGCCCATAAAATGTCATTTCCTGATTTGCGGCGAAATCTTGTACAACGTGAATACCATCGTAATACACTTTTATATGCGACACGATGGTGTTATTCAATACAACCGGGAATGACCAGCATGCTTCCGGCTCAGTAAATTCCGCTGCGGGTAGAATTTTCAAATTACCGATTGCAGAGGATAAAGCGGATTTAATCGATTGAATTTGAACGTTGCTTCGGTACGCATGGGGATTAATGCCAAGGGGCAATACGTTTCCGTCCAAAGGATTAAAACGTAAAACAGCTACAACAACTCCCTGATACAGCAATCCGCCTTTTATTTCCGACTCGCCGGCAGGAGCGCGCATGATCCATACTTTTCCAGCAGCCATCAATTTGTTAAGTTTTTGAACCGTGGCAATAGCTTGCGGTAAGTTTGCCAATAATGTCTTCATCGGGAGGGTCTGGACTACCGGAATTCCGGGAACAGGCGCAGGAGAAGTTCCTGCCGGTCCAGGCTGCATCCCGGGCGCCGGAGGAGGAATAGCCGGAGCCGGGTATTGTTGCATTAACAACGGAGGAGCACCGTTTTGTTGTACCGTGGCGTTCTGGGCATAAACAAAAGCTAACGTCGCTGTTAGGGCAACGGAAACGAAAAATATTTTTTTCATAATGAACTCCTTAATTTGAATGTTTTTATTCTCTTTTTTTATTTGCCTTTTCTTCCAATTTTTTGATTTTGTCTTCCAAAACTTTCAGACGTTGATTTATTGCATTCAACATGTCCGTCAAGTAATGCGTTTTTGAGGGAGCAGCGGATGCATATTTTTTCCACAGGAAAATCCAAATCAAAAAAACAGTACCGATGACCAACCAATCAAATCCAGGAAATATTGGCGGCGGGGGCGGACCCGGCGCACATCCTGTAAACACAACGGCAATGCCGGGTAAATAAATCCATGCTGTTTTTTTCTTTAATCTTGTTTCCACGGAAAATAACCTTGTTTTATTCAGTAAAAATATATTTGAAAGATATTAAGAAGTCTCAAAGAAATAATTAAGAAAAGATTAAGATTTTAACGGGTTAAATTACAGGGGTAAAGTAAAAAATACAGTTGTGCCGTTACCGGGAGCGCTTTCGATTCGGATAGAGCCCCCCTGGGCTTCAACCATGGATTTGGTCAAAGAAAGTCCCAGTCCGGCGCCTTTTTCGCCTGTTACATTTTCGTTTTTTCCGCGGTAAAAAGGTTCAAACACATGAGACAACGTTTTTTTGTCCATGCCTTCTCCCCTGTCGGAAATCCAAATTTCCACAAAATCGGTTATCAACCTCCAGCCTAAAATTATTGGGGTTCCGGCAGGAGAGTAGCGCACAGCATTAGCGAG
>JAJRSN010000277.1 GCA_024278715.1 Calditrichota bacterium | reverse complement strand
GAAGGCATTACTTTTAAGGATGTTAAAGTGACAACCAATAACGGTTTTTACGTCGGGGACTCGTTGAGCGACGGGGTAGAAAGTAACTTCATATTTCGTTCGGAAGCGGATATTTCATTGGACGAAGCGGGGAATTTGTATTTGACATGGTTAGATCGTCCGCATGTGAATATTAAAGAGAATACAATATTGCGTTACGGCAGAACCAACGAAGACATTACTTTAAAGGCGGATGTTTTTGTTTCGCGTTCCACCGACGGCGGTAAAACATGGACATGGAAACGGAACGTTACCAAAACAGTTAATACGGATGAATATGAATTAAACGCTGTTCGCAAAGCTTCGAGTTCGAATAACGGCACGGTTTATTTCGCTTATTGCGAAGTTAATCCCGCAGAGCCCATCGATCCTACACAAGCCGAAGAAGACAACTATCTTTACCGCACCAACCGCATCTGGATAGGCGAAGCCTACAATTTTTCCGATACCACGGTAGGTATTGCGGATGGTTCAAAGCTTATTGCCGATAAACATTCTTTGATGCAGAATTATCCCAATCCTTTTAACCCAACCACTAATATTGAATTTAAACCCAATGAATCCGGTCGGGTTACTTTGGAAGTTTTTGACGTTAACGGCAGGCTTGTTCAAAAATTATTTGATGATAAGGTTCAGGCGAATCGCTTGTACAGGGTTGAGTTTAAAGGGACCAATCTGTCTTCGGGAATTTATTTTTATCGTTTAAAAATAAACAATCATCTTGAAACACGTAAGATGGTTTTAATGCGATAAAAAAAATTTATTATAAACTTATCTGAGGAGGAGTTATGCGACGTTTAATTTATGCATCTTTTGTGATGCTCCTGGCTATCAATTTTTTGATGGCAAGGGACTTAAAAGTTCACAAGATGGCGCTTACCAAAGGAGCAAAAGTAAGCGCTAAAATCGACCTTAATCAGAAAAATCCGCTTGAACCGATGTATCCTTATGCCGTCTATCCGGTTTCCAAGGGCAAATCGCAGAATCTGGCTAAAATGCAGGCTGCGGCGGGCACCAACCGCAATATCGCGACTTCCGGCAACGGATACGGATGGTTGAACCCGATGGTCAGAGAGATTGATCGTTATGCGGGCTTAGATGCCGATGAGGGAACCGATATTGATTTTATCGCGGTAAGCTACCGCGGCGCGGACGCAAGTCAAATAATGGAATCTGAAGTGGACGTTTCAGGAGGATTAGCTTCCGGCACACTCTTTACAACCAGTGCTCCTATAAACGATGGTTTGGGAGGCATCGGAGGACGTTATCCTTGTATGGTGGCTCTTGATCGCCCGTTCGTGTCTTTTAACCAGTACATGTCTGGAGACGGTCAAACCACGCCGACGATTTCCCATCCTTATACTATGACTTCGTGGGGGACCTACGGCGCTAACGGCGATGCTTGGACCACACCCGATTTTCAAATGGATGTGGGTTGGTTGAACCCTACTTTAAATAGTTTTGCGTTTAACAAAGAAAACCGTTTGTGGAACGGACCGGTGTCCATAGTAAAAGACCCTTCCGATCTCTATCGTTATGTCAGCGTTTATGAAACCTGGTATTCGGATGCCGAACGCGCCCAATACGGCGTGCAGAACGAAAAATATATTTTTAACGCGCGTTCGGTTAGCAGTTATGCCGCGGACGGCTGGGTTTACGGCTGGGACGAAGGACATGATCCGGTTTGGATAGACACGGCTGAAGTCAGTTTGCCCCGTTGCGGCGTGTCCATTAACAGCAGCGGTTTTGGCGTGATTGCCGGACCGGGACATTTGGGATGGCATAATCCGGATTCAGGCTACTATTACAATAAAACAAAAATCACCTATTCCATCACCACCGACTACGGATTAACCTGGTCTGCCTGGGATACGGTGGAATTTGTCGGGGAATTGGGAATACCCGGTTATATTCACGGCTCGGACAAATGGATAATGTGGGATACCACGGCTACGGGCGACACGATATGGTATGACGGACCGGCATTTGTGGGCACAAATTTTGATATGAGCGTAATGGTTGACGACAATAATACCATTTACGTTGCCTTTAACTCGCTATGGGGCGTTCCGGGGGATAACGGCTGGTATCCGAACTATCGATACAGCGGAGTTTTATTGGCAAGAAAACCCAGCGGCGGTAGTTGGGTAGGTTCCAGGATTGCTTATAACAACGGCATTTGGCAAGGGGACGATTATATTTCGGGTATATCTAATTATTTCTTCGATTCGGAAGTTCAGATAAGTCGGGATGAAATGGGCAACCTTTATGCCTCCTGGCTGGATCGGCGTCATAATCAGGTTCAGATTTCGAATTTTAACCGCTATAGCGATCCCGAGACGTACGGCAACAACGGTACTTTTAAAACCGATATTTATGCCGCGCATTCCATAGACGGCGGCGATTATTGGTCCGATCCGATCAATTTAACGGATACGCCGGCATTGGATGAATATGAGCTTAATATGTCGATCCGCTCCGCGAACCAGAATAGCAGGGGAGATTACGGAAAAATCTGGTATGCCTATTGTTTAGCCGATACCGCTTCCGGTAATCCGGCAACGGATTCTTACATTGAATTATCAAATGCAGTTTGGGTAGGCGAAGCCAGCAATTTTAACCCGCCCGCCGCAATCGGCGACGGCGACGCTCCTGTGGTTCGTGACTTTGCTCTCCGTCAAAACTATCCCAATCCTTTTAATCCCACAACCACAATCGAGTTTGTCCCTCTTACTACCGGAAAAGTTACTCTAACGGTTTACAATGCTGCCGGTCAGGAAGTTGCAAATCTTTTTAACGGAGAAGTGCAAAAGAACAGACCTTATCAAGTGATTTTCAGCGGGCAGAATCTGGCTTCCGGAATTTACTTCTATCAAT
>JAJRSN010000276.1 GCA_024278715.1 Calditrichota bacterium | reverse complement strand
GTAATGAGTATTTTTATATTTTTTTCACTGATCTTTGTTTCGGAAATTTTCGCCGGCGATTCGC
The DNA here is from genome assembly GCA_024278715.1 of Calditrichota bacterium. Taxonomy (GTDB): domain Bacteria; phylum Calditrichota; class Calditrichia; order Calditrichales; family Calditrichaceae; genus Caldithrix. Next base: position 4,648 of record JAJRSN010000276.1, on the reverse strand, counting down.
CGGCTGAAGATTTCCAAACCGATGAGTGTTACAAGTGCCATCTGGAAAACGATGCCTTACCCAAAGACTTTAACAAAGAGGATATTCATCTTAAAAGCGGACTCTCCTGCGCGGGATGTCACGGCGGCGATGCCACAAAAGACGATATGGACGAAGCCATGGATCCTAAAGCAGGATTTATCGGAAAACCCACTCACGAACAAATCCCAAGTTTTTGCGGTAAGTGCCACTCTCATATTCAGTACATGCGAAAATATCGCCCAAGAATTCCCACTGATCAGGAAGAACAATATTACACAAGTCAGCACGGCATTTTACTGAAAAAAGGCGATCAAAAAGTAGCCGTCTGTTCAAGTTGTCATACCTCTCATTCCATATTCGAGGTTAAAGACAGCCGTTCGTCCGTGTATCCTTTGAATGTACCGGAGACGTGTAACCGCTGCCATGGCGACGAAGAGTATATGAAAAACTACAACATACCTAAGGATCAGTACAAAAAATACGTTAAGAGCGTCCACGGAATCGCTTTATTGAAAAAACAGGATACCGGAGCGCCGGCGTGCAACGATTGCCACGGAAACCACGGCGCAATGCCGCCGGGAATTTCGTCAACTTCGTTTGTTTGCGGAGAATGTCATGTCAACAATCTGAATTATTTCAACGAATCAGCCATGGGAAAGGCTTTTGAGGAAAATGAGCTGCACGGTTGTCAGGAATGTCACGGTAGCCACGAAATCGAAAAACCTACCGACGAAATGACCGGAGTCGGAGAAGAATCGGTTTGTCTTAACTGCCATGACGAGGGAGATGATGGTTATATTGCGGCTAAAAAGATTTATGAAGAATTAAAAAGCAGCGTGGCGTTGCACGATTCGGCTAAAATTCAGTTGGATGTGGTTAAACGCATCGGCATGGACGATATTGACATCGGATACAAATTGCAAAAAGCCGAACAATCCATTATTAAGGCGCGAACTCTTGTACACACATTTGATCCTGAAAAAGTTGCTAAAGAAACAAATCTGAGCCTCAAGAATAGTAAGGAAGCTCTGGAATTAGCTCAAAAAGAGATCAAAGACGCACAGATCCGCAGAAGAGGGCTGGGTGTGGCGACCTTTTTCATTCTCCTGTTAATTATTGCCGTTTATTTTAAAATCAGAAATATTGAAGCAAAAGGAAAAAACTAATATATTTGAACATCGTGGAATTGTTCCGAGGATGGGTGTTATGAGATATTTACTCGTATTTTCTTTATTGATCTTGTTCTTTTTACAACAGCTTATTGCCCAACCCGTTTACAAGCTTAATCTTCGTTCCAGTATGTACGTTTGGGAAAATGATCAGGGCAAGCAAAAAAACGATTTTTATCAGGGAATTAATTTCTATTTCCGACCGACCAAATCAAGGAATTTCTATTTTACTACCTATTCCCGTTTTGCGCATCGCGGAGAGCCGGGCAAATGGCAGGAAAAAGTATATAACGCCTATCTGGTCTGGAGTCCTGACGTAAACGGCTTAAAACTTCGCCTAGGACGCCAATTTGTTTACCATGGCGTAATTCAGGGTTCGGTGGACGGATTAAAGATAACTTTGAGACCTTCTGGAAAATGGCGCATTTATGCTATTGCGGGCAGCGCCGTTCCCACAGATCGCGCTCTCAAATTCCGGAATTTTTCGGACAATAAAGCCTTCGGTATTTATGGTTCGTATAAAATCTCGTCATTGGTTAAAACAGAATTGAGTTATTTTCAAAAGAACAGGGGAGGACAAAAAATCTGGGAACAGGCTGGTTTGTCGGCATCGGGAGCGTTTGCTTCCTTACCCCTGTATTACGTTGCTCAGGTTGATTTTAATCTGAAAAATTCCACTTATCAGGCGTTTCGTCTGCTGATGGAGTATTATAAGGACCGCTGGACTTTTCACGCGGAACTAAATAATCAAAAACCGCGAATTTACGAAGATTTCCTGTACAATATGTTCGAAATTGAAGCTTACAGCCAGCTGCGTTCGGGAGTGTCTTACAATTTTGGTAAATACCAGGCTAATTTCGAATATCTGCTGACCTTGTATCCTCAGGCTGTCAACAATAAAATCATCGGCGGATTATCCTCAAAATGGGGCAGTTTGAACTTGTTGCTGCAAGACGGTCACGCCGGAAAAAATATCGGAGTATTCGGACAGGTTAATTACACTCTTTTCAATTCGTTAACTCTTTATCTGCAAAGCAGTTATTACACTTACGAACGCTACAAAACCGCTATTTCCGAAGACGCCACCGCATTTACCCTGGGATTTGATTTTCGCCCGTGGAAAACGCTGTCTTTCGGAACCCAACTTCAGCAGATGAAGAATCGATATTACAATAATGATTTTCGCGCCTTATTTCGCGTTAAATTCAGACTAAACAATTAGACGACTTGTGAAAGAAAATAATCGATATATGTAGGAGCATTTTCTTATGGCTTCCAGTAAAATGTTAATGTTGGTAATCTTCTTTTTGATTCTTAATTCGAATCTGTTTTCTCAGGATAAGGTTGATCGATTAAAATTTTCTCATAAACTCCACGTGATTGAGCAGGAAGTAGAGTGCCAGGCGTGCCACGGTTCTGCCGAGAAAAGCGAAACGGGAAAAGATGATTTGTTGCCGTCAATGGAAACCTGTGCCGATTGTCATGACGTGGAAGATGAGGAAAACTGCTCTAAATGTCATACGGACGTTGACAATATTCAGCTCCGACCGAGAATCGAAAGTTACAATCAAAAATTTTCTCACAAACTCCATCTCGGCAAGGGGCTTGACTGCAAATCCTGTCATCAATCCGTTACCCGGAAATCCGTGCCGCTCGGTCAGGCTTTGCCTACAATGGTTCAGTGCATGGATTGTCACAAGCAAAAGGCTGTTTCCATCGAATGTTCCGCTTGCCATCTTCCCGGTGAGAGTTTAAAACCGGCAAGCCACACACTGGATTTTAGTCGTGCGCATTCAATACTGGCGCGGATAGGTACGGACATAAAAGGGCAAAAAAATTGTACAACCTGTCATAATGTTAACTTTTGCCAGGATTGCCACGAGGGCGACAATTTAACCCGAAAAACACATCCCTTAAATTTTGAATTCACACATTCTTTTGAGGCTCTTGGTAAAGAAAAACAGTGTTTGAGCTGTCATGAAGATCGTACGTTTTGCGCGGATTGTCATTCCGAAAATAATGTTATGCCGTACACTCATACGGCTGGCTGGGCGGTTCCGGAAGTCGGCGGGCGCCATAAAGAAGAAGCGGCAGCCGATTTTGAATACTGTATGACTTGCCATGAGCAAAACGCTGATGAAATCTGTAGTAAATGTCACACAAAGTAAAATCGGGTGAATCTATGCGAAAACTAATTTACATTTTTCCGTTACTTCTTTTTATTTTGTTTGTAATTACAAATTGTAAAGATAAAAAATCGCCTTTTGACTATGACACTCATCCCGAAGGCTGGGTTGACGAAGATTCGGAAAATTTTCACGGCAATATGGTTCTGGAAGGCGTGTTGGGAGTGGAAGGCTGCTCGGAATGCCACGGCGCCGATTTTTTAGGCGGAAATTCCGGAGTCGGATGCTGGAGTTCGAATTGCCACAGCATCTTTCCGCATCCCACGGGTTGGGCGGACTCTTTATCCGATAATTTTCACGCCAACGCCATTGTTTCGAGATTTAAATGGCAAATCGAAAAATGTCAGCAATGCCACGGAAAAGACTATACCGGTATGGGCTACGCGGTAAAAAATTGTACGAGATGTCATACCGAACCAAAAGGACCCGAAGCCTGCAACACCTGCCACGGAAGCGATAAAAATCCGGCGCCGCCAAAGGATTTGGAAGGGAATACCGCCAGCAGTTTTATCGGAGTAGGCGCCCATCAGCACCATCTGAACGATTCCACTTTTACCACCGCCTTTGTACGCGATTGCATTCAATGCCATATTAAACCGCAAAACTATGAAGACGAAGGACATATTGACGGTCAGTTGCCCGCTGAAGTAACTTTTAGTCTGTTCGCTTCGGATTCCGGAAAAACCAAACCTTTGTGGAACCACGACAATGCAACCTGCTCCAATGTTTACTGCCATGGCGATTTTAAATTCAAAAAGAGCGAATCAAAATTCTCGTGGATTTACACGGATTCCGTTATTACCGGAAATAATCCCGTCATTAACTGGACAGATACGGGAGAGGAACAGATTGAATGCGGAACCTGCCACGATTTACCGCCAAAAGGTCATTTGGCTCAGACCACGTGCAATACCTGCCACAGTAAAGTGGTTGACGCTGAAAACAATATCATTGACAAAAAATTGCACATCAACGGGCAAATTGACGTTTTTTAACGCCAAACTTCCGGCAAAACAATTAATCGATATCGATTTAAAAACGAAAAAGGGATGTCTTTGACATCCTTTTTTCATTTGGCAACTAGTAAAATTAAAGAAAAGGTTGCCAGAAAGCAGAATGCAGAGAGCAGTAGTAGTCAGTAAGCAGTAGGCAGTAGGCAGTAGGCAGAAAATTGTGGAATGTTTGTTTTAATAGAGAAAACGCTTTTTATTTTCAAAAAAATAATTTGGCTGAGTTATTTAAGATTTTGAGCGATGGAGGGGATAACGCATT
>JAJRSN010000275.1 GCA_024278715.1 Calditrichota bacterium | reverse complement strand
CAGTAAGCCATATCAAAGCCCGCTGATGCGTGAAAACATAATGCGTTTTTCCCATACCGTAACAACGGTAAATCGAGCGGTCTTTGATTTTAAGAACCGTGCCGTACCGGAAGACCGAACTTTCGGATGAAATTTTTTTGGTCATCTTTTCCCAGTCTTTTTCCGCCTGCTCGGGTTGCTCGTAAAGCGTCACATAAATGACAGCCTGTTTCGATCCGCTTTCATAAAAACCGATCGAATTTGTGGTCGGCGCCACCTGCTTAAAATGCAGCTTGTTGATGAATTGCTTGGCTTCTTCTCCGGTCAATGTGCGGCTTAGCTTATAGCCCTCGATAGATTCCGGTAGGTAACTCGAAGCCTTTTGACAAAAAGTCAACAGACCTAAAATTACAATCGGGAATAAAAGTCGTTTGCTTAACATAAGTTTTCCTTTATTTAGTCCATTTGTTCCGGGTAAAGTACAACTTTCAAATACCGTTTTTTGTTCAATAATTTTTGAGCCATGTTCCGAATGTCGTCCAAAGTAACGGCTTGAATCAAATCGTCGATTTGCAGGATATGATCGAACGGCACATCGTTCATTACGGCGAAATTGAGACGGTTAACCCAGTAGCCGTTTTTTTTCAATCGTTCCTGGTACTCATGTAATTTGATTTCTTTGATTTTGTTCAGGTATTTTTCCGTGGTTCCGAAGGCACGCAGGCTGTCGATCTGGTTAAACAGATCTGCTGTCAATTCGGGTACGCGTTCCGGGTTACTTCCGAAGCGGAAATAAATTTTGTATCTTTCTCTGGGAAAATGTGAAAACTGACCGAAAACGCTTACGTTGTATGTTCCGCTCTTTTCTTCTCTTAACCATTCGCGTAATTTTATTCTTAGAACTTCAACCATGAAATCGGCTTTGACAACGTTCTCCAGATTCCATTCAAAAGGTCCGTGAAAGATGACGGTGTTTGTACTTTTAGGTTCCAAACCTTTGAACACATCACGCTCCACAACGTTTGCCGGGGGCGTGTAGGTAACGTCTTTCCAATGCTCTTTTCTTTTTAAAGAAGGCAGTCCGCCGAGATATTTTTCGATCAACGGGCGAATTGCGTCGGGATCGATATTACCCACAAAAATAAAGGTAAAATCGCCGGCGTCGGCAAAACGCTGCCGAAAGAATTGACGCGCTGTCCGCAGATCCAGTTTTTCCATCATTTCAGCGGTCAACGGGCGATAACGCGGATTGTGCTGGGTCAGAAAAAGAGTAATCGAATCCTGATAAACAACCTCGGGACTGGCGGAACGATTTTTCAGCAGGTCTATCATCCGAAGCTTAAAAGATTTAAAGGCGGTGCTGTCGAAAGGCGGCGCCGTAAAATTCAGATAGATTAACTGAAGCAGGGTTTCAAAATCTTTGCCCGAGGAAGAACCCCTTAACCCTTCGGTTAATTCATTAATAAACGGAACGCAACGCACAAGTTTGTCGGAAAGCATCTTTTTTAGCTGCGTTTGCGAAAAACCGTTTAAACCCGATTCTCTTTCTATTGCCGCGGCAAGTTTTGCGGAAACAAGAATACTATCCGGCGCAAGCGAATATCCGCCGGGACTTACGGCTCGGAATAAAACTTCATCGTTTTTGAATTGCGTCGGTTTTAAAAGAACTCTGACTCCGTTGTCCAAATACCATTCCGTCAAGCCGATTTCGGGACGCGCGCTTGTTTTTACAATCTTGCCGGATTTGACTGGTTTTGAGATTAATTGCGAGGCTGTAACCTTATCGACGTAAGGTTCAACTTTCATAGTGTCGATGCGGGCAAGAAGAGAAGCGAGCGAATCCCGGGAAGGGACAAAAACAGTCTCATTTTGCGGCGCCGTAATTTGTACGACGCGATTCCTGTCGGTAATCAGTACATTGGTTAGTTGATTTACATCTTTCAATGCGATACCTGGTATCAGTTGTCGGCTTAAACGGTATTCGGTTTCAATGCCAGGCACAGGTTCAAGGTAAAGAAAATTGCGCTTATATTCTTCAGCCAGTCTGGAAGATTCGCGTTTGTCGCGTTCGGCGTAAGCCTTTTCGATTTCACGCAGCATGGCTTTTTTTTCGCGTTCCAATTCCGTGGGAGTAAACCCGAAATCTTTAAGCCGTTTTGCTTCGGTTAAAAGAGTTTTGTAGCCCGGAATAATGGAATTTTCTCTGGCGATTGCCGTCAGCTCGAATGTTTCGCAGGTTTGCACCAGGCGGCTTTTTATCGCAAAGGCGTAAATGTAAGGCGGATTTTTTTCCTGTAAATGTTCGCTTAAGCGGTTGGACAACATGCGCGAAAAAAGATTATCGATTAACATTTGCCGGTAATCGTTTATCGTTCGCTGGGTATCGGGCTTCATTTTAAAATCAATGCTTATCACGGTATTGTTAGCCTCGGGGTCGGTGGCGACGGCAAACAAGGTTTCGTCGTGTTCGGGCACGGGATAGTAGCGGCGCGGCATAACCTGCGGCGGATCCTGCAAGCCCGAAAAGTGTTCTTCGGTTAACGATTTAATAATTTGCGGATCGAAATCGCCCACGGCAATTACCGCCATTAACTCGGGGCGGTACCATTTTCGATAAAACTTTTTCGGAAGATCGGCGGGAAAGGAGCGTAAAACATCGATTTTCCCGATGGGCAGTCGTTCGGCGTAACGCGAATCTTTCAACAGAACGGGCAGAACCCTATCCATCATGCGCTGCCGCGCTCCGCGACCCAAACGCCACTCTTCAATAACCACGCCCCTTTCCTTTTCCACTTCCAGAGAATCGAAGGTTACTTTGTGCGCCCAGTCTTCCAGAATTTGAAAGGCGGTTTTTAACAGGGGAAGCGAATCCGTGGGAACTTCCAACATGTAAACGGTTTCGTCAAAACTGGTATAGGCGTTTATTTCCGGACCAAAGCGCATGCCTATGGATTCGAGATAATCGACCAGTTCCTGTTTTTTGAAATGTTCTGTTCCGTTAAAAGCCATGTGTTCGCAAACATGGGCAATTCCCTGTTCATTATCTTCTTCGAGAATCGATCCCGCCCTCACAACCAAGCGTAATGCGCTCCGTTTTTCGGGCTCGGAATTCCGGCGAATGTAATACGTAAAACCGTTGGGCAGTTTACCCTTAATTATCGCGGAATCAAAGGGCAGGCTCTGTTTTAAAAGAGACGAGTGCGCCACGTTTTCTGCGGCGGAAGGCGCTTTGGTTACCCGATTATTACATCCTGCGGTAAATAGCAGAAACAAAATAAAACTAATGCCAATTAGATATTTCATTGTTTTTCCCCTGATAAAAAGGCTGTCCGATAAAATAGTGAATATTTGTCTATTAATCAAAAAGCAGATTTTGCCAAATGTCCGTTAAATCATTAAAATAGAAGCTAGAAATTATTGCAAGCGAAACGGAATTAATCTAATTTGAATTTTTATCGAAAACGGAGGTTCAAATGTTTAGAATACTGTGGGTTACGCTTTTGAGTT
>JAJRSN010000274.1 GCA_024278715.1 Calditrichota bacterium | reverse complement strand
GTGTTTTGGAAACGACGCGGTGGGGTTTGCTCCGAATTTACGGGTGTTCGGGCAGGCGGGCAGTCTGGTGACGCGAATTTTAACCAATCTTTGCGACGGAATTATTAACATACCTTTGTTGCGCGATCACAGCATTGCCGGCGTTTCGATCGCTTTAAAAAATCTTTTCGGAGCGATTCACAATCCCAACAAATATCATTTGAACAAAGGCGATCCTTATATTGCAGATGTCAATTCTTTTCCCGTGATTCGTAAAAAGGTGCGCTTTACGATAGTGGATGCGATCGAAGCGCAATATCACGGCGGTCCGTCTTTTATGCCTCAATGGCGCTGGAAATTTGGCGGATTGCTTGTCGGTTTTGACCGCGTGGCGATCGATTACACCGGGTGGCGGATCATCGAAGAAAAACGGAAAGAAAAGGGGCTGCCCGCGTTAAAAGAGGAAGACCGGCAGCCGAAATACATTTTCACCGCCGGAGACGCCGACCATCAACTGGGAGAAGCGAATCCGCTGAAAATTGAAACGATTAAAATTTAAAAGAGTTAATATTTAGAACAATCAGTGAAAACCTTGAATCGAGGGATTCCATGAATCAACAGGATAAATACCGGATCGATTTGCCGCCGGGCAAGGCGCCCGATACAATGGGCAGACGGTCGTTTTTGAAAATAGCGTCGTCAACCTGCCTGTTAATCGGGACGCCGTTTTTGAACCTGTCGAATAGTTCCGCGCTTTTTGCCAGGAGCGCGGACGATAAGCGTTTTGTGCGCGAAGCGCGTTTTTACGAAAAATTGCAGCACAGCCAGGTGCGTTGCAAATTGTGTCCTCGCAAATGCGTTATTGACGATCATGAACGGGGTTATTGCGGAGTAAGAGAAAATCAGGACGGCGTCTATTACACATTGGTTTACTCCCGTCCCTGCACATTTCATGTGGATCCTATCGAAAAGAAACCGCTTTTTCACTTTTTACCGGGTACCACGGCTTTTTCCATTGCTACTGCCGGCTGCAACCTTAATTGTAAGTTTTGCCAAAACTGGCAGATTTCTCAGGTTACTCCGGAGCAGGTGGATAGTTATTACTTGCCGCCTGAGAAAATTGCGACCATGGCTAAAGATTACAAATCCAAATCCATCGCTTACACCTATAGCGAACCCACCATTTTTTTTGAATTCATGTACGACACGGCAATACAAGGAAAAAAGCAGGGCGTGAACAGCGTTGTGATTACCGCGGGATTTATGGAAAAAGATCCGGTGAAAGATCTGTGCAAAGTTGTGGACGCCATTAAAGTGGATTTAAAGGCTTTTACGGAAGATTACTATCAAAAAGTAGTCCGCGGAAATCTGAAGCCGGTTCTCGAAACCATGGAAACCATTCACAACCAGGGGACCTGGCTGGAAATTGTTTACCTTGTGGTTCCCACTTTAAATGACGGTGAAAAGGAAATTCGGGAACTTGCACGATGGACGATGGCAAATTTGGGTCCCGATGTTCCCATCCATTTCACGCGTTTTTATCCGCAATATTTGTTAAAAAATCTGCCGCCGACTCCTGTTTCGACATTGGAAAAATGTAAAGCCATTGCCGACGCCGAAGGGCTGCATTATGTTTACATCGGCAACGTACCCGGACATCCCGCCGAAAATACCTATTGCCCGAAATGCGGCAAAATTTTAGTGGAACGCACGGGCTTTTTAATCAGGCGAATGGAAATAACCGACGGTCGCTGCCCCTATTGTAAAACCGCGATTCCGGGTGTGTGGCGCGTCTGATCAGTCGCCCGGATAAGAACTTGCCGCCAACTTTTTGGTATTCAAAACATGGGTGTATGATTCTTCCATCAGATGCGATGAGATCATAAAATCAGCCGAAGCGCGGTTGTTAGCCGTCGGAATGTTGTAAACCACGGCGATGCGCAATAATGCTTTTACGTCCACATCATGCGGCTGAGCTTCCAAAGGGTCCCAGAAAAAAATCATGAAGTCTATTTCGCCCTGCACGATTTTGGAACCGATCTGCAAATCGCCGCCCAAAGGACCGCTGTTAAAGCAATGAACATTCAGATTAATTTCCCGCGCCAACAAATTACCCGTTGTTCCGGTGGCGAATAATTCGTGTTTTTTCAGCACCTCTTTGTTGTAACGCGCCCATTCCAAAAGATCGTTTTTGCGAAGATCATGGGCGATTAAAGCAATTCGTTTTTTGGGCTGCATGGTTCTTTTCGGTAAAGTTGTCATTTTTTAACCTCCGTAATGTTTCAATCATCTAAAATAATGTTTAAATATTCATTTTAAATTGCATTTGTGTTATAAATTTAAAATATTCCGCAAAAAATATTAATCAGAAAGTTAATCAAAATTAAATAAAACGCTAAAATATGATTAAAAAATGAGGGAAAAACAAGTAAAGTTTCGTTGTTCGGAACCGATGTATTTTGATTTGCCTTCTGCCACGCAATTGAGTAGGTTGCAATTTTATTCATGATGATAAAACAGAAAAATGGAGATCACCATGAGTCCGATTGGATTGTTGTTAATTTTTGCCGTCATCATTATTTTGTTAATTATTTACGAATTTCGTCTTCGCAGACCCGATCAGATTGTTCTGGGAGACGTGGGCGGAAAGATCATTCGCAGAAAGGGAAAATTTTATCCGCGCCATTTTAGCCTCGGGGTTCCCGCGACCATTTTTTCATCCGTTTCGGAATTCGAAAGCGAAGCCCGCGGAAAGCTTCCGATTAAAATCAAATTGACCTTTACCACCGCAGCCGATGAAAATCATTTGACGGAACTGGTGCGCGCCGGAGGCTGGAGCGAGAATCTTGTGGAAAAAGCAAGCGGGGAACTGGGATTGCTCATTCAAACCCTGGCAAAGGAATTTTGCGAAAAACTGGAAATCGAAGAATTGAGCGGCAAAGATTTACATGATTATTTGCAGAAAAATTTGAACAAAGTGTCCGAAAAACTGGGACTGCAATTGATCAGCCTGAATATTCATTCCATCGAGCCGCTCGATACGGAAATTGCCGAAGCCATGCAGCAGCAGGAGGCGGCGCGCATCCGCGAAAAAACGGAAAAGATCAATCAAAAGGCGCGGCTTGAGGCGACCAAATCCCGCGTTGAAGCCGATGAAAAAATAAAACTCATTGAACATCAACTGCAACTGAAACAAATGGAGCTCAAAAAGAAAGAACAGGAAAAAGAAGCCGAGCTGGCAAGGTATCGTGTGGAAAAGGAGCTGGAGCGCCGCAGAATGCAGTTCGAGATGGAGCAGAAAGAACTGGAAGTTTTCGAAGAACATCCCGAATTATTGCTGCTCTCGCCGCAATTGGCGCGTTTGGCGGAGGCAAGCCAGCAATTGAAAAATGCGCGTACCGTGGTCTCGCTTGCCGGTTTGGATCAGCAAAAGGCGAGTCATTTGTTCGACGTTTTCGAGCAGTTCGTGCAAAAAGTTTTGAATCAAAAGCAAAAAGCAAAATAAAACCCGCGCCGCTTTATCAATCAGGCCCTTTGGCATCCGTAAACCCGCGCCAGCAGTGGCAATGGGGAAAAAGGAGCAAAGGGATAATCAAAAGATAATAATTCGTGCAATCGATCCATGAATGAAAAAATATTTGAATTAAGACCTTTAAAAGAAGCAAAAGTTTCGGAAATCAGCGAAGCCACCGCGGCTGCTCCGGTTGACGACAAAGAGCGGGTCAATTTTCATATCGGGCATCCGATTCAGGACGAGCGCTTGACCGCTGCATTTCGTCAACGCGTTTTTCAGACCGAATCCCTTTCGCAGGTGATAGACCGGGACGCCTTTTTGAGCTATCTGGAGGAATCGGAAATTGCCGACTCCATGCGCGAGCGAATGTTGTTCGTTTTCGACGCCATTCCTCTGTGCAATCCTTATATGCCGCGCGGTGGGTACAACTGGCGTGCGCCCGGTTCTTTAATCGAATTTTTGCATCGCTGGTTCGAACAGGAGCAATTGGAGCCTGTGAACTACGATCTCGGCAAGGAATCCGGGCAAAAGGAGCTGATGCTCGGCAGCGGCGGATTGATTGAGAACCTGCGCGTTTTGTTTTTTACGCTTAATCGCTATCTCGAAATTGCTCCGGCGCAATTGCTGCTTTACCGCGTCGATCTGCCTGGGCATCTTTATGATTTTGAACGGCTGAAAATCATGTCTTTGCCCGAAGGCGAGGACGAAGCCCTGAGCCGGATCGAAAACCTGCTGAATGAAAACAGGGAAAAACCCGCCTTTTTGATTCTGGGCGTAATTCCCTCCGAAAAGTTCCGCCGTCAGCTCCGCCATTTGGTAATTGATCAAGCCCTGTTTGTGGTCGAAGTTAACGACGCGCCCAATCAACTTTCATTGGCGCGCGAGGCTCTGCTGGAAAGAAGGGTGCTGCGCTTTCTTTCGCCGGCAGCCGTTAATCCCGATTTAAACAATATGTCTGTTGTAATTGTCGCGGGACCCGCCGATTACATTCAACATCTTGAAACCGTTCACTTTGAATTAAAGGGAACCCCTTCCGCCCCCGAAGCCGCTTTGCTTTATTTTTTACTACGAACCGGCGTTTTTTCCGCCAAAAGCGATTTCGAAGAAATAAACGCAGAAAACAGATTAAACGCAATCGTTCCTCATTGGATTGAAAGAGCGGAAAATCGAATCGATGAAAAAGCGGAAGGTATTTCCCTGATTT
>JAJRSN010000273.1 GCA_024278715.1 Calditrichota bacterium | reverse complement strand
GTTAAGGGTATAAGCGTTAATCGGCAGTGGTACCAAGTTACAGGTTGAGTTTAAATTGTCGCTTTAATCTTTAAAAGACTTTAATCTTAATTGCAACCTGCAACTTGTGACTCCTTCACTTGTCGCTTTTATCTTTAATCTTCCTCGTCACTTTGTTACTCGTAACTTGTCACCCATCATGCATTCTAAGTTAAGAGTATAAGAATTTAGGCGTTAATCTATTAACCGAAAAAAGTTGAAGAGTTATTCCAAAAGGTGGTTTAGGGAATATCCGTTAAACAAAAGCCCGCTTTTTGCAAAGCGGGCTTTTTTATTTAAACAAGGGTGGTATTAATCCAGAATCTGCGCTCCGAGGCATTTAATTTGATAGCGTACCTGCTCTTCTTCGTATTTGCATTTTTCATCGCCCTCTTTGTGCTCTTTATGGGATTCTTTGGATTCAACAATCTTTTTTTCCACAATACCTTCCACAAGCACTTTCTTATTAACAATATCGCCCGGAAATACAATTTCTCCGTCTTCCGCTTTTACAAAAAGCGTTTGTCCTTTTTTCTCGCCGGTTAATTCAATCCAACACCCTTTATGGCGGCAAACGTCAACCACTTTGCCTTCCACTACAATTTTTTTACCTTCAAACTTCGAAGGATTTTCCAACAGTTTGTCAACCGACACATTTTCCTTCATTGTAATTCCTGCGCCGAATGTTTGTTTTTTTCCGTCGTCGGCAAACAGGAATGACAGGACGCTCAGGAAAAACAGTAACAAAATACTCAGGGTTAAAATACGTTTCATTCTCCCTCCTTTAGATGTTGCTGATACAAGTAATAATTTAGAACAGTAATTTACAAATATACACAGCCGTAATTAACCCGGCAAGATCGGCAAGCAATCCGGCGGGCAAGGCATAACGGGTATTTCTGATATTCACGGCTCCGAAATAAACCGCCACCACATAAAAAGTCGTTTCCGTACTTCCGAACATAGTGGAAGCGATAAATCCGTAGAGCGAATCGACTCCGTAAGTCTTCATAATCTCGGTCATCACGCTGATGGAGCCGCTGCCGGAAAGCGGTCGCATAAAAGCCATGGGCAGCACTTCTCCGGGAATCCCGATTTTACTGGTAACGCTGCCCAAAATATTCGTAAGAAAATCCAGCGCTCCGCAAGCCCGGAACATGCCGATTGCCACCAGCATAGCCACAAGAAAAGGAATAATGGTCACACCCACTTTAAATCCTTCTTTGGCGCCCTCCACAAATTCCTCATAAACTTTTACCTTTTTAAAATATCCGAAACCCAGAAAGAACAACAGAATGGCAGGGATTGCAATAATCGATAGCCAGTCCATGATCACTTTAAACATTCTGCTTGCCTCCCTTCTTTTTCTGGAAATACTGAATCAGCTTAACCGCGGTTAATCCCACAAGGGTCGCCACGCTTGCCGCCACAATCGAAGGAATTACTATTTTTTGAGGATTTATCGAACCCAAAGAAGCGCGGATGGCAATGGCAGTCGCCGGAACAAGAGTAATAGCGCTGGTATTAATCACCAGAAACGTAATCATGTCGTCAGTGGCTTCTCCCTTTTTGGGATTGAGTCTGTCCAATTCTTCCATCGCTTTTAGTCCCAAAGGAGTCGCCGCGTTACTCAAGCCCAACATATTGGCTGCGATATTCATGATCATGGCTCCGATTGCCGGATGATCCGAAGGAATGGTGGGGAACAAGCGCTTTGTTACGGGTCGGACGATTCGCGAAATGATATCGATCATTCCGGCTTTTTCCGCCACCCGCATCACGCCCAGCCACATTGCCATCACTCCGATCAGTCCGAAGGAAATTTTGACCGCAGTATCGGCGGATTCAATGGCAGCCGAAGTAATTTGCCCTAATCGGGTCTCTTTATTCAGGTTTCTTTGTTCAGTCTGTGCCGAGGCTGCGGGTTGTCTGTTGAGTTCCTGATAAAAGTCGTTAACGCCCGCAACAATAATGCTAATTAAAATCATCCATGCCCAGATATGATTTAACATTGATCCTCCTTATCATTCAATTTACCGTTTGATTTTACAATTGATTGATTTAATCAAAAACATGATAGCTAATTTTTCAATTTACTTCAAGTTGATGTGCGCGCATTTGTGATGTCTAAATTCAATACAATAAAGAAATAATAGCGGTCTATTTCAATGATTAAAACAGAAAAAACCGCAAACAAAAAATTCGCGGATTGCGGGGTAATAAATTTGTATTTGTCTTTAAGGAACGTTAACTTTTGAAGCAATTTTCGGATTTTAGGTCTTTTTTTATACTAATTTTAATGGAGTGACATGAGTCACATACCCTTTCGACCTTTTTAAGAATATTTAAAACAAAATTTTAGCGAGGGCAGAGTGCGTAATAGATTCAAGTTTAATAAGGTTTTCGGATTATCATTTTCGGATCGTTTTGACGAAACGTACTATTCCATACTCCTTTTTACGATACTCTTCTTTGCGCTGGCAATTTTGATTAATTCATCAATCGACTATTCCCGTTACCAGGTAAAAGCCGAAAAATTATTCCGTTACAAATATAAGGCATTTATCACCGAGCTTTTGGTGGATGAGATAAAAAGAGTAAATCCCGAAATTAAAGACGTATCGGAAATTGTAGTTGCTCCGACGGTGGAAATCAATCGAAAGCCGGCTTCCCGCGCGACCTTAAGTAAAAATTTAAAAATCCAACGTGAAAAAATCGCCAAAAAAATTCGCAAAAACACGATTTTTCAAACAAACGCAAAATCGAATGAAAATGTTTTGGTCAACACAAATAACCTGCCCGAAATCAACGATTATTTTGAAGAGATGCCTGAGAACGTCGAAGCCGAAGAAATTACGCGTACCTTCCGAAATCCTCCGCTTTTTAAATCAAAGGCAAGCGTCACTAATTTTGATCCCGGCAACATCGATGATCCGCCCGATAATCTGTTTAATTATATAGTGCGGCGGCAGGGAACGGCATATCTGGACGTGACCAAACAATTGATCAAAGAACCCATTTCAAGGCTGGGATATCGGGATCCCGAAGAAGTGGAACAGGTGGTTCAACGTTACTCTCCGATGATTGAATACTGTTTTCGCAAACACACTAAATTCACGCCAAACGCGCGCGGATTCATAAAAGTGGCTTTTAAGGTTTCTTATGAAGGATACGTGATTCCCGAAAGCGTGCGAATCGTCAATTCCAATATCCGAAACAGAGCTCTTGAACAATGTATTAAAAATTACATCAAACACTGGCGTGACTTTAAACCATTGGACGAGTCCATGGGCATCGCCCAGGTCATTCAGAAATTTGTTTTTAATTAACGGCTGGCAAGTAACTGCCGTTCTTTTTCTTTCTGCATATTCAACAGCCTCTTATAAACGGCATGGGTCTGCTTTTCCAAATCTTCCAAATCCCCGCTGTTGTCAATAACAAAATCCGCCCACTTCCGTTTTTCTTCCAGAGGGATTTGTCTATCAACCCTGGCATAAAATTCTTTTTTACTCATCCCGTCGCGTCTTTGTATCCGTTGAAGCCGCTCTTCCAGCGGCGCATAAACCACAATAATCACATCAAACATTTGTTCTATGCTAATCTCATAAACCAACGCCGCATCTATTATCACAATGGGATATCGCCTGGAAAACCGAGCCTCTTCCATTTCCTCGATTAAATACGCCACCATTCGCGGATGAACAATCTGATTCAGCTTTTGGGTGTGCAATTCGTCTTTAAACGCCAGCTCGGCAAGCTTTTTGGTATTTAATTTTCCGTTGCCGAAAAATATGCTCTTCCCAAAAGCCCACTTTAATGCCTTGCGCACTTCCCGATCCGAATGAATGACCACTTTTGCCTTTTGATCGGCATTGATAACCTTACAACCCCATTTCTGAAAAAAATTAGACACTGTCGTTTGTCCGCTTCCGATTCCGCCTGTTACG
This sequence comes from Calditrichota bacterium, assembly GCA_024278715.1. Lineage (GTDB taxonomy): Bacteria > Calditrichota > Calditrichia > Calditrichales > Calditrichaceae > Caldithrix. The sequence continues at coordinate 777 of JAJRSN010000273.1, read as the reverse complement.
GCGACAACCAGAGGGAAATTGTACTCCTTCTTCATTGACTTACCTCACAATCACCAGTTTACCCGTTTTTTTGTCAGACCTGTGAACAATCCGATAAAAATAAATTCCGCTCTTCACGCGGCTTCCGTTTTCGTCACGCAGATCCCAGATTATTCCGCCGGCGTCATTTATATTTTTAAGCGATCTGATAACTTTTCCGTTCAAATTAAAAATTTGAATTTGTGAGTTTTGCGGCAATTTTGCAAATATTAATCGCTCATTATCCGGGCGAACCGGCTGAGGATAAATTACCACCTTGTCCAGAGTTTCCGCCTCCCGGTACAAATTAATGACAACAGGCTGCTCTATTTCCACTCCCTTTCGATTTTTGATTCCCTTAAGCTTAAGGTAAACAGGCTGACCAAATCCGCCCGCCTGACTCTCCGCAGAAAGGATCAATCGTATTGTTTGATGCGCCGCGTCCGTAACCGTTGCCTTTTCCACTCTGCCGGAAGGCAATAATTCATAGTTCTCCAAATTCACTAAGCTTGCCGAATCCATGGGCTGGCTAAACAGCAGCCGCACATGCCGACGGTCCTCCAAACGGATTTCCCGAACATGGGGCGGCTCATCCAGATTGATGATGAAAACACCCAGGCTTTTGAATCGTTTGTCCGGAGGAATTCCCCGGCAATTAAACAGGTTTTCCGCCTCCACGGTATCGGACGAAGAGTCAACAAAAGGCTCGTCAAATACCGCCAAAACTCTGTCCGCCGGTTGCAAAACGCTGACCGAACG
>JAJRSN010000272.1 GCA_024278715.1 Calditrichota bacterium | reverse complement strand
ATTTGAAAAGGCAGAGCAGAGGCTAAATTGTCCGTCGCGTCCGATTGTAAAAAATCCACGGGCGTCGCTATCGCTGCGATGGTAATCCGGTTGCTGCCGGCGGCTTTCAGAACACGCGCGCATTCGTTTAACGTACTTCCTGTTGTGATGACGTCATCTATAAGCAGAATGCGTTTTCCTTTTACTTTACCCGTTACTATAAAGGCTTCTTTTACGTTTTGCTGACGTTCAAGACGTGAAAGTTTTGTTTGCGTTTGTGTGTTTCGAATTCGCTGCAGAATGGTATCGTCAAAAGGGATTCTTGTAATTTCGGAAAGATGTTCGGCTATAAGCGCGCTTTGGTTATAACCGCGTTCTTTTAGACGCACCGGATTCAACGGTACAGCGGTTACTAAATCGAATTCCAAAGGGATAAATTCGGCGAGACTCCGTCCGAACAACCGCGCAATGGAGGTGAAACGTTCGTATTTTAAAAGGTGAATCAGCTTCTGAAAAACAGGATCAAATTCAAAGCGTACTATTAAATCGTCAAAATTCGGGTTCGAAATTTCCTCTTTGAGTTTTTTAACAAAAGATTTGTCGATTCTCGGAATTTTGGAATAGCATTCCTCGCAAACGATTTTTGCGCCCGAAGACAAAGGCTCCTCGCATACAAGACAAACAACCGGCGCTATAAAAGATAGCACCGGTTCAAAAATCCAATTACCGATAACCTGTTTAAAATTCATAATATTATTAAAACGGCATGGAAAAACTTACCTGTGGCATAAACCGCTCTTGCGGTTTGTATTCCTGCGTCTTTTCATCATAAATAAAATTCCAGCGGTAAACAATAGAAACAACAAAATAGTTGAACGTTCTGTACCCGATAATAGCCTGCGCCACCGATCGGTAATCCAGAGTAAAGACATCCTTAAAAGTTCCGATTCCCACTTTATCGTATGTGTATTTCAATTGGACATTCGGAACCAGATCCGTTGAACGCGCTTCCAAATGAAGAATTCCGCTGTTTCCCAGTCCCTTGTTTTGTTGATAGTTTCCGACTAATTTGATTTTTCCGAGAATTTGTCCTGCCAGTTCTCCGAAAATACCTTCTGTTTTTCCCACGTAATTTAAGTACTGCGCCTTTGTAAGCATGGCAACGCCGGGCTCTTCAACATTAAAATATTCCGCCGAAAGGGAATTTCGTTCCAGCTCATATAAACTATTAAAGTAATTAGGTAAAAATCCCTCGCCCGAATAACGCTTTTCCAACTTGGCGTAAATTCCGAATAATCCGAAGACATTGGGAACATAAGCCAAAATACCGAAAGCCTTACCGGAGCCGTGATTATTGATTTTGGCGTAGTCGGCGTACAAAGTAGTGTTCAAAAATTTGGTCTTAATGATGGGTAAACCCAAATCCATACCCCATTCGCTCACTCCGTCATGCGTGCTTTTTCGATCATCGGGATTAAAATCGCTTACATAAGTCGCGCCGACTTCAAAGTTCTTAATAATCGGGAGTCCGGTTTTACGCAAGGGACGATAGTAGAACCTGCCGCCGAGAATTTCAAGATTTCCGAGATTGCTCGTGACCGACTCAAAGCCAAAAGTGTTAAAATCGACGTCAAGAACAAAGCCGATTTTTCGGTAATCATAGTTCGCCTGATTTGTGTAATATCCCATGATAAAGCCGTGTCCCAGAGTCGCGGCGTCTAATGATCCGATGCGGGTGTAAAGCGGTTCGCTTTTTCGTCCCCAGCGGATATAACGAATCATTCGCAGAGCCCCGGCGCCCTTATCCCAACCGGTCTTGCGGAATTTAAAACCTTCGGAATTGTTAAATAAAAGTTCGATATTTAATCCTATTCCGAATTTACCAAAAGCAAATTCCGGAGTCAGCGTAAAAGTTGTATAAGCTGTCCCGTCAATCCACGTCATGCCAAAGCCACCGTTAAAATAGCTGTTATTTTCCTGATTAAAGGGATCGATTCCCTGCGCATTTAATGATAAAAAACCGAACAGCAAAAAAACCGAAACTAACATTAAAAAGCGATGCTTCATAGGGAACTCCTTTATGTTTGTTTATGAACCGATAAATAAATTTTCGCTTTCAGATAAAAAGATTTGTCTGTAATCAAAAAATATTGAAGAGGCGGTAAGAACGTTTCGTAATCCGGAAGAAAAAGAAGGCAAGCGCTTTGCCGGTAAATTTGTTGCAAAACAGTCCGTCGTTTTTACTAATGCCACAAAAAAAACCATGGGATGCTCCGGAAAATTTTTATGTAGCTATAAGAATAGTAAAAACCTTTCAATGAAGCAATAGGTAATCGGAATTTTTGGAAAAGAATTATTATACCCTTTTTCAAATTAAATTAGCTGAACACAATAAGGTGTGATTTTGCTCTGATCAAAATAGGGTCTAATAACAAGCCTGTGTCTGATATTTGAACACAAAAATGTTGAACAATTGGACGATTTTTGCGATATGAATAAAATTCTAACTTTTAAGTTTGAAAAAATTAAATGCAATAAAATATTAATAATAAATAAATTACGAAAAATAATGGCGAGAAATATATCATTTTGGCATAGAAAATGCCTTTATAAATAACGAAAAAGTAAAAAAAGAGGAGTGGGAGAAATGATGCAGGGAGCCATTGATACAGTTTGGATTGATTATAAAATGAATAATAATTTAAAAAGCAGACAACAACTTCTGGTGCGTTATCTCGGACTGGTTAAGTATGTGGTTCGTAAGATGATTAAGAACTATCCGCAAGCATTGGAAGAGAATGATTTATACCAGATCGGAATTGTCGGATTAGCCGAAGCGATTGAAAGGTTTGATCCTGCTTATGGAATTAAATTCGAAACGTATGCCATTCCCAGAATTAAGGGTTCCATAATAGACGAGCTGCGGAAGTTAGATTGGATACCCCGTTCCCTGCGCGCCAAATTAAATACTTACCGCGATAAAAGTCTTGAGTTGGAACAAAAATTTTCCGGCAACTATACAGACGCCGAAGTTGCCAATGGATTGGGAGTTGAAGAAAAGGATGTTAAAAATATTAAACGCGATTTGAATTCGGCTACTTTGTATTCTCTGGACAAGCCCCTCGATAATAACAGCAAACAAAGCCTTTATGATCTTGTTGAAGATAAAGATTATGTAAAAATTGATGATCAAATAGAAGAAGAAGAAATGAAACGGGTTCTTTTAAAAGCAATAAAAAAATTACCGGAAAAAACCCGCCTTGCCATCACATTGTATTATTATGAAAAATTAACCTTTAAAGAGATCGGCAAAATCCTGAATGTATCCGAATCGAGAATTTCTCAAATTCATTCGGAAACGATGGCTAAATTGCGGAAAGAAATTAATAAGATGCTCTATGCCTAAAATTCTTGCAGTTGTGGTTTCGATATAATATCTTTGCACTGAGTATAACGGAAAAAGAGTGTTTTTATGGAAGAGCAGCCTAAAGTACTAATAGTCGATGATGATAAAGAAAACGTCGATCTTATTGCCTATTTTTTAAAGCCGCAAAATTATCAAATTATTACAGCGTATGACGGAGTCGAGGCGCTCCGCTTGGTTGAAAGCAAAAAGCCGGATATTATTCTTTTAGACATTCGTCTTCCCAAGATGGATGGATTTCAGGTCTGCGAACGTATCAAAAAAAATTACTACACCCAATTTATTCCCATTATCATGATCACCGCTCTTAAAGATCTTAAAAATAAAATCCGCAGTCTGGAAGCAGGAGCGGATGATTTTATTTCCAAACCGTTCGAAAATATTGAACTTTTAACAAGAGTAAAGTCCCTGTTACGAATCAAAAAATATCACGATGAGCTGGAAAAGAAGAATAAAGAATTAGAAAACAAGAATAAGGCTCTCATCCGAATGGATCAGTTCAAGGAAGAGCTAAATCATTTGATTGTCCATGACATGAAGAATCCCATCTTTGTAATTCAGGGCAACTTACAAATGCTCGCCATGGGAATGGATGAAAGCATGGCTCCTCTTAAAAAATATGTCAACCGGATCGACCGCAGCACACAGAATTTACTGCGCATGGTCATGAATCTGATAGACATAACCAAAATCGAAAGCGGTTCCATGTCGTTAAAACTTGAGCTGGCTAGTTTTAATGACATAGTTGAAAAAAGCATCCAAAAATTAAAAGATTTTCCCGAATATACCGGCAAACAATTGAATATTCAATTAGCAGAACATATCCCTTATGTAAAAATAGACGTTTCAGTAATGGAACGGGTCTTTGATAATCTTTTGAGTTTTGCCTTAGCCAATGTTCCTTCGGACGGTCGCGTGGATGTGAAAACATTTAAAACCGAGAATACCATCGGAGCTTATGTTCACGATCATGGGCAGCAAATTCCTTTGAAATATGGCGATAATGTGTTCAATAAATTTCGCCAGGTTGAAATGAAAAAAGAGGGTTACCGTGTCGGACGCGGGCTGGGATTGACCTTTTGTAATCTTGCCATAGAAGCCCACGGCGGCAAGTTATATCTCGATGAGTCTAATAACGTCGGTAATCGGATTGTTTTGGAACTTCCTCTAAATAAAAAAAAGTGATTGAAAACAGTATTTTTTAACATTCTTAAATCATCTCTCTAAAGTTCTTACTTTGCTATCCGAATATTAATTTTAACATAAAAAATTGATTTACTAAAGGTGTGATCTTCCATGTCTGAAGATAATTTCTTTAAAGAGAAAGATGACGAAATGAAAAACCTCGAAAAAGAAAAATTGGAACTTATTTATTTAAGAATAAGAAATAAATTTTATGAACGGGAAGAAATTCTCGAAAAAGTGATAAAAGAGATTATTAGTCGTGAGATGAAATACAATTAAAATTCGGAACAGATAATATAATTCCGAATGTTTTTACCATTTTTTTCGGCAAACCTCAAAAAAACGTTTGTATTTTTGTCGGAAATTTCCGACATTTTTTAAATATGAGCGACGCATTATTATAATGCCCATCCGTCTTCTCAGCCTGTTGTTTTAATTTATCCAATCAATATCACATTAGACGAGATTTGCCGTTCTTCGGTCGGGTTTTTACTGACTATTGATTTTACATCGTCGGTAATTTTTATTATTGTGCCCGCGCTAATAAGATCTGTAATTATCATTTCTGGGAGCATATTGACGGGAAATCTTTGGCTTTTGTCGGAGTTAGCAGATTTTTTCTCTGCGTTCGAGATGACGGAACGAGGTTTTTAGATCGAACTTAATCATTAAATGTCTTGTTGTTTATTTAATGTTTTATTTCAAACAATACCGATTAAATTAATGTGAGGAAAGGATAAATTAACCAAAAAAATGTGAATGATAAGTAAAGAATAAGAAAGGAGCGAGAAAAGGGGTGGATAGGTCGTTTACGACCTTATGGAAGCCCCTTTAGGGGCTTGATAAACCCTGTCGAAATCACAAATAGTTTTCCCGTTGCCGCTGATTGTATTCGTTAACCTTTTAGAAAATTGGTAACCATTGACAAAAATTATCCACGATTCTGACCACAAAGAAGACTTATTTTTTATTATCTCACATTACCAAAATTAAGTTCAAAAAATAATCAATTTGTCCCCTCTAAAAAGATATGCCATTGTAATATCGAGGAGCACGGCGACAAGAAATCTTTTATTCTTGTCGGAGCTAACTTCGCTCTAAATGACAAAACAAGATCATTATAACCACCAGGCACACAAAGTAGCCGCGAATAGCGCAAAGAAAATCGAATTTAAAATTTAAATTGAAACGGAAAAAATTCTCCTGATTTTAAGCACTAAAAATCAAAAAACACCTTAAATTAATCTGCGAAATCAGCGTAATCAGGTTAATCTGCGGTCAAAAAATAAAAAAAAACCTCCGCGCCCTCGGCGACTCCGCGGTAAAGAACAACCGCACATTCAACGCAATTTTACAAAAACATAAAAATATTGTTTTTTTAATTTTTTTTTTCTAACATTGCCTTAATAAAATTTTAATTTATTTAATCGAGATTTGGAAGATAGATAGCACACGTCTATTGTTTAATTTAACCCAGGAGGTATTATGAGGGTCCTTTTTACTGTTTTTGTTTTTTTATTGTTTTCCACTTCGGTTTTTGCGGGCGCAATTGCCGGTAAAGTAGTGGATAAACAAACAAAAAAGCCCTTAGCCGGCGCAAACGTGTATCTCGAAGGCACGGCTAAAGGCTCGTCAACCGATGATACCGGAATGTATTATTTTGAAGTAGATGACGGAAGCTACACTGTTGTCTGCTCTTTTGTCGGTTACATCGAGGCGCGCAAACAGATTACCGTTTCCGGGGGGACGGTTCAACTGGATTTTGCCCTGAATCCTAAAATTTTACGTACCAGCGACATTATTGTGGAAGCCAGCCGCGCCAAAGAACGGGAGACGCCTGTTGCTTTTACTGACGTCTCTGCCGATGAAATCGCAAGACAGTTTACGGTGCAGGATGTTCCGCACCTGTTCAAGAACACACCGGGTGTGTATGTTACTTCCGACGGAGGCTCCGGTCTGGGCGATTCCAAAGTTTACATTCGCGGTTTTGATGAACAACGCATCAGCGTGATGATCAATAACATAGAAGTAAACGATCCTGAATCAAAAAAAGTATATTGGTCAAACTGGGGCGCCTTGCCAAGCGGTTCTCAATCGATCCAGATTCAACGCGGCGCGGGTTCTTCGCTGTATGGCGCCGGAGCTTTCGGAGGTTCGATCAATGTTTTGACTGCCGACGCTCCCGCTGTCTCCAGCCTGAAAATCGCTTCTACCGCGGGAATGTACGGCGTTTATAAATTAGGTTTTGAATATAATACCGGGCTTTTTTACAACAATAAACTTTCCTTTTTATCGCGAGTCAACTATTTAACCGGTAACGGCTGGCGAGAAAATACGTACTATCAGGGATTGTCTTATTATTTCAGCCTCTCTTATTTCGCAAACGAGCGTCATACCCTGCGTTTAATTCTGCACGGCGCTCCTCAATATCACGCTTATTCCTATTATTCGGAGAATCCCAAAAAATTTGCCAAGTATGGTCGCGACTGGAATCCGCATCCCTTTGTAAAAGAAAGCGATCCGGGTTTAACCACAAAAGAAAAAGACGGAACCAGTCTGCTCGATTTGTTGCTCATGCAGCATGTGGATAAGAGCAAGGGCGGCGAAGTTATCGGAAACGGTGCTGTTTCTTTTGATAATAATGTGTATCACAAACCGCAATTAGAATTGCACTATACCTGGGACATCAATAAAGACACCTATTTGCAAACAAACTCATTCTTTACGGTCGGTCGCGGCTACGGCGAATGGGTAAACAAATATTACAAAATTGGCAGAGATAAAACCGGGCACATGAGTATGCAAACTTTAAACGCCGCCAAAACCTATCAATATCGCGCGCACTCCATTCATGAACAATTAGGAGTCGTTTCCACTTTGAATACCAAATGGTTAAATCACGAACTTTCTTTCGGCGCAGAAGCCAGATACTGGCGGGCGCGCCATTACGGCTTGGTTATTAATACTTTCGGTTACAAAGCGGATACTAATTTGACGGTGGGAAATACATCGATTAAGGTGGGCGGAGTTCCCGCAATTTTCCGCGAAGGCGATATTTACTATGATTACACCGGCGTGAAACCAAATTTTTCCGTTTTTGGTCACGGCTTGTGGAAGTTTGGTGATCTTAGCATTATGACCGATTTGCAGTTCTCTTCGCGCATGTACCATATTTTCGAAGATTTCCCGTCTTCTAATAACCGACCCGTTGCCAACGGCGATTTTACAATGAAACAGACTCTTGAAGGCGGAAATAAGGATGGCTTTGTTAATAACGGCGATGTTAAGTACAAATTGGTTGATTATAAAAAAACGTACAATTTTGTTTCGCCCAAACTCGGCGTTAACTACAACGTTAACGATCATCTTAACGTATTCACCAATTACAGCCGGGTTTACAATGAACCGCGCGTAAAATACTTCTTTAACTACGGACAGCCGAACGGGAATCTGCCGATAGAAACTTCCGATGATTATGAATTCGGATTCGGTTATCAGGACACCGGCTTTAAGTTGAAAGTTAACGCCTACCGCATTCTGTTCAGCAATAAAGCCTATCGTATTCAGGACCCGACAAAAGCTAATCAACCGGGTTATGACTACCGCGGACGCCGCTATGTGACCGTGGGTAAAGCAATCTATAACGGAATCGAAATTGCTTCGAATATTATTTTAGCCCGCAATCTAGATCTAGCACTATCCATCACCAGAATGAAAAACGCCTGGGGCGACAATGTAAGCGAAGAGGCAAAAACCCAGTTGGGGATTGAAGAAGGTAAAATTGAGCCCGGCGCTCCCCAATTTATGTTATCCTCGGTATTAAATTATCAGAGAGGTCCCTTCTTCGTTTCCGCCGCCATGCGCCATTACGAAGATTATTACATTATGCCCGATAATGATTATGTCGATTTAGAATATGACGTAAAAACGGAAACGGTTGTCAAAAGGGGAGCCGTGCTTCCGCAATGGACAGTTGTTGATTTGATTATCGGCTGGAAACAGAATGTCGGCGGTCTCGATTTGAACGCTTCGTTCCATGTTTACAATTTGTTCAATAAAAATTACTGGCAAATTGGCAACGAATACGGATTGCTGCCGGGTTCGGAAAGAAACGCACAGTTTAATCTGAGTATCGGTTTATAGATAGAATTATAAAATTAATAATTTCAGAAAAGGCTGTCCGTCAGGACAGCCTTTTTTGTTAAAAAATAAATAATTCTCCGAAAAATGAATTTTAATTCAAATTTCAAAAACATAAGTCAATTTATTTGTTTGCGGTTAAAATTTTAAGTATTTTTACACCTTTAATTTAAAATAGGGGTTTGTCAAATATTTCGGAAAAATCGGATTTTTCAAAAAGAAAATCTGAAATTTGAAATGCAATCTTGGGGAGAACTCTTTAATTACAAACATGAAGTTGATCGCGGAACAAATAGTAAAACGCTTTGGCACTCACCTGATTCTTCGGAATATCAATTTTGAAGTCCGAAGTGGTTCATCATTGGTAATTACCGGAGCAAACGGCTCGGGCAAAACCACGCTCGTAAAAATTCTTTCTAATTTAATAGCCCCGACTCGCGGCAGAGTTATTTATCAGAATGAAAAAGGAAGCATTCCCAGAGATCACATGTACCGGTTTATCGGTTTGGTAGGTCCGTATCTTCAGCTTTATCAGGAATTGACCGCGCAGGAAAATCTCGTTTTTTTCGCCCGCATGAGGGAAGTATCCGATTATAAAAATCGTATCGCTTTTTTGATGGAGCGTTTGGGATTAAAGGGAAGAGAAAAAGATCCGGTAAAAGCCTATTCGTCCGGAATGCAGCAGCGTTTGAAATATGTTTGCGCGCTTTTGCATGAGCCGGAAATTTTATTTATCGATGAGCCGCGATCCAATCTGGATCAACAGGGCGTTGACACGGTTTATGAAATTCTCTCGGAGCAGAAAAAAGATAAAATTTTAGTGGTTGCCACCAACGACAGCGAAGACTTGCGCCTGGCGGATCAGATAATAAAAGTGGGAAATTAATGAAACAGACGTGGCTAATTTTTGTTAAAGATATTCAGCAGGAATTTAAAACGCGCTATGCGATCAATGCAATTTTGTTGTTTGCCGTGGTTACCTTGAGCGCGGTTTCTTTTGCTATCGGAACGTTCACGGCTGGCAGTCAGGTTCTTTCCGCCTTGTTCTGGGTGATTTTGTTTTTTTCTTCCATGTCCGGATTATCGCATATTTTTATCCGGGAAGAAGAATCGCAAACCGCCGACACTTTAAAACTGGTAGCCAGCCCTATGCACATTTATCTGGGAAAGTTTTTATTTAATTTGATTTTGTTGTTTGCGTTGGAGATTATTTTGGTGCCTTTGTTTATCGCGGTGATGAATTTTAAATTAGGGAATTTCCCTTTGTTCTTATTAACCTTGTTTATCGGAAGTTTTGGAATGGCGGGCGGCGGAACCATGGTAGCAGCCATTATTTCCAAAGCCAGTTCAAAAGGCGCGTTGTTTACGGTTCTGGCGTTTCCTATTATTTTACCGGTTATGATTACCGGAATCAGCGCAACCAAAAAAGCGACCGAAACAACGCCGATTGCCAGCGCTCAAAACGAGCTTCAGGCTTTGTTTGCTTTCGGAGTGATTATTATTACGGCAAGCATCTTATTGTTCGATTATGTTTGGAACGAGTAGTTTAAGGAAGAAACCGAATTAAAAAACAGTTAAATGATTAAACTAAGAAAACAGGACAAAAATTATGCTATCTAAGTTATGGAAAGCAATTTTATTTGTAGGAATTGCCCTGGTGTTTACCGGCGCATTTTTATGGTCGTCTTTAAAAGAAGGCTTGGGCGATTTTACCAGGGTTCTCTATTTTCATGTTCCCGTTGCCTGGATAACAGTTGTGTTCTTTTTTATGGCGGCATATTACAGCTATCGTTATTTGCGCACCAAAGATATCCTGTTCGATGCTTACGCCAAAATTAGTAATGAACTGGGTATTTTATTTGCTATCATGGCAACGATAACGGGGTCTATCTGGGCAAAGGTTATCTGGCATTCTTTCTGGAACTGGGACCCGCGGGAAACATCGATTTTTATTCTTCTTTTAATTTACGGAGCGTATTTTTCGCTACGCTCGGCTATAGAACAGGAAGACAGACGCGCCCGTTTGGCGGCGGTCTATTCCTTGTTGGCATTCGTAACCGTGCCCTTTTTCATATTCATTGTCCCGCGTATTTATTTTTCGCTTCATCCCGATCCGGTTATTAATCCTCAGGGGAAAATTAATCTGGATGTCAGACAACGAATTATTTTCTTTAGCTCGTTGTTTTTTCAGACGATTTTATTTTTATGGATTTTTAACGTTCGCAAGACTCAGGTTAAATTACAAATGTATCTGAGAGAATATAAAGAAACAAAATTATTAGAGGAGAAATAAATGAATGCGGTTTATGTTGTTTTAATTATTAATCTGGTAATTTGGACCGGATTATTCTTTTATCTTTACAAAACCGATCGTTCAGTAAGACAATTGAAGCAGGAGATCGAAGATCTGGATCTAATGAAAGATTCCAAATCTTTGACCGATCAAAATTAAATCCCACAAAATAAGTTGAACGAAAATGAGGTGCGCGATATGCGTTCTAAATACATCATAGGCGGAATTATTATCCTGGGTTTTACCATTTGGGCTGCCTTGTCTTTTAATGCATCGTTAACCCCGTATGTATCCATCAGTGAAGCAAAACAGAGCGATAACGTTGTTCAGGTAAAGGGCGAACGCGTGGATAGCGGTCATTTTGATGTTAATACCAATAAGTTTGTCTTTAAAATCCGCGATGAAAACGGCGAGGTTCTGCAGGTTGTTTTTGACGGCGCCAAGCCGGGAAATTTTGAGCAGGCTTCGTATGTGGTGTGTGTCGGTAAATACGAAAACGGCGTGTTTCATGCCAGGGAACTTCTGATCAAATGCCCCTCAAAGTATCAGGCTGAGGAAAGCGATTTATGATTATAGGTATTACCGCCACCGCGCTGACATTTGTGGCATTATTGCTTAGCGTGGTTGCGTATTATCTATATGACCGCCAAAAAGAAAAACCTTTACTCAAATTCGCCCGATTATCGTTTTACACAGCCGGCGCCCTGATTGTCTTTCAAGCTGTTTTGCTGCTGTATGGAATTTTGACCCATCACTTTGAGTGGAGTTACGTTTATAATTACTCATCCCGCGATCTTAATTTGTTTTATTTGATTTCCGCTTTTTGGGCGGGACAGGAAGGAACCTTTTTACTCTGGTTGCTTTTCGGGGTTATTTACGGATCGTGGATTATCCGTTTGCGCAAAAAAGAAGAACCGCTGGTGATGAGTTTTTTTATTCTGGTTCTGGCTTTTATCGTAGTAATTCTGATTAAAAAGAATCCCTTTGCTTATATTTGGCAGGCGAATCCTTCTGCTTTCCCTGCGGGTATGGCGCCGCCGGATGGCGCGGGATTAAACCCTTTATTGCAAGATCCGTGGATGGTTATTCATCCGCCTATTCTTTTTGCCGGTTATTCGGCAACCATGATTCCGTTTGCCTTTGCCATGTCCGCCCTGGTCAAACGGAATTACGACAACTGGATTAAACCGGTGTTTACTTTTGCTGTTTTAGTGGGATTGGTTTTGGGAACCGGTATTATTCTCGGCGGTTACTGGGCTTACACCACTTTGGGTTGGGGCGGCTACTGGGCATGGGATCCGGTGGAAAATAGTTCTCTTATTCCCTGGTTGTTTAGTTTGGCTTTAATTCACGGACTCCTGATCCAGCGCAAGCAGGGAGGAATGAAGAAAACCAATATTCTGCTTGCCTTAATCACATTTATCCTTGTTCTCTACGGAAACTTTTTAACGCGGAGCGGAATTTTAACCGACTTTTCGGTTCATTCTTTCGGCAAATCTGAAATTAGCGGGTATTTAATCGCTTTTGTCGGTTTATTTATGGCTTTGAGTCTGCTAATTTTTATTTTCAGAATAAATGAAGTTAAATATCAGCCCGTCTATACCGATTTAGCCACACGTGAAAGTTTTATGAATTTCGGAATGATGGTTCTGATTTTAACGGCGCTCTTTGTTTTTGTGGGAACGTCGTTGCCGTTATTCAGCAGCATATTTAAAGATAACCCCGAAAGTTTTATCCCCCGATATTACAACTATATAGCGGGACCCGCCGCTGTTTTATTGGCTCTGCTT
>JAJRSN010000271.1 GCA_024278715.1 Calditrichota bacterium | reverse complement strand
CCGCTCTGCAATCGGGAGCGCCAGGCGTATCTTCCGGTAAGAATTCCGTAACGGGTGGGCGTGCAAACCGCGGACCCCGAATGGGCGTCGGTAAAAACCATTCCCTCTTTTGCCAGACGATCGATATTGGGAGTCGGAATTTCGGATTCCTGATTTAAGCAGCGCACGTCGCCGTACCCCAGATCGTCGGCTAAAATGTAAACGATGTTCGGCAGGCTCTTTTTCTTTACACAGGCGTTGAATAATCCGGGAAACGAAAATCCGGCGATGCCCGCTCCGAACATCTTTAAAAACGCGCGCCTTTGCAAAATGTCCTCCTCTGTCGGAATTCGCTGAAAACAATCCTGCGGCTACTCAACCGGCGTTTATTGCACTATAATTTCATCGCAAAACAGCCAGGCTTTTTCTCCCGCTCCGGGATGCCAGTCGGGACACACGCCGCGATTTTTAGCGTGAACTTTAATAAACCGCGCCTTCTTTTGAATTCCTTCCGCTTTCAGCGTTTTGCAGACGCTTTCCGTTTGACGCTCGGAAAGCGGATTTTCAAAAGCCGCCACAGGAACATATTTCTTGCCATCCTTAGAGATCATGAAAGTAACCTGCGTGGGCATAAAAATCCATGATTCAATCTGCTGCAAAAACTGAGCCCGAACGGATTGAATCTCCCGAATTTTCCCGAGATCAATTGTGGCAATAAGGTCAACCCCGTTAAATCCCAGCCAACCCTCCTTTAAATTGATATCGGAATATTTGCCGTCCGGGTAAATCATTCCGTCGCAAAGCGCGTTGATTCCATTTCCTTTGTAACGTTTTGCCGGCTGATAGACAAGCAGCACCCTTTTTCCGACGCCGAGATGTTCGGTTTTTCGCTGGTTGACCGGTAAATACTTCTTGAAATTCGTATCGCCGTATTTTTGCTGCAAGCGTTTTAATTGGGATTTTAATTTTTTGACCACAGCCTGATAAGCGGGTTCGTCATACACATTGTGAATTTCGTTCGGATCGTTTTCCAGATCGTACAATTCCCAGGCGTCGATATCATAATAGAAATGAACCAATTTGTAGCGTTTGGTGCGTATTCCGTAATGCCGCTTGACCTTATGCCAGCCGGGATATTCGTAATAATGATAATAAACAGCCTGCCGCCAGTCGGAGGGCGTTTTGCCTTTTAATACGCCTCTAAAGGAACGTCCCTGCATGTCGGACGGAATTTCCACATTAGCGTAATCCAGAAAGGTCGGTGCGAAATCCAGATTCAAAACCATATCGTCCTTATTGACCGCTCCGGAGAGCGCCTCCCGCGGATAACGCACAAGAAGGGGCATTCTTAACGATTGCTCGTAAATCCAACGTTTATCGAACCATCCGTGCTCGCCCAGATAAAATCCCTGATCCGATGTGTAAACCACAACGGTGTTTTCTGCAAGACCGCTGTTATCCAGATATTTTAGAATGCGTCCCACATTTTCATCCACCGAATCGATGCAGCGCAGATAATCTTTAATGTAACGTTCGTACTTCCAGACGGCTAAATCTTTTCCTTTTAGTCGGGCTTTGCGAAATAACGCATTTTTCGGTTCGTAAGCGGCATCCCAGGCTTTGCGCTGCTCTTCGGTCATTCGGTTGTAAGCGTTTTTCCACATATCGGCGCCCATTTTCTCCCAATCATTGGCGGGATATTCATCGGGCGTGCGCGTCACTTTTAAATCAAAATCGATAAACAGATGGCGGGCAATTTCCATTTCCTGCTCTTTTGCCGCCCGGCTTCTTGTGGAGTAATCGTCAAAAAAGGTTTCGGGAAGGGGCATCTTAACGTCGTCGTATTTGTGAAGGTATTTGGTGTCGGGCATCCAGTTGCGATGAGGAGCCTTGTGATGCAAAAGCAGGCAAAACGGTTTGTTCTTATCGCGTTTGTTTTCCAGCCAGTCCAAAGCAAAATCGGTAATCAGATCCGTAACATAACCGTTAACGCGTTTTTTTTCTCCCATTTCGATAAAATCCGGATTGTAATAATGACCCTGCCCGGGTAGCACGTTCCAGTAATCGAATCCCGTGGGCTGACTTTTAAGGTGCCATTTACCGATCATGGCGGTCTGGTACCCGTGTTCGCGCAGTAATTTTGGAAACGTCTGCTGCGAACCGTCAAATATTCCGGAATTATTGATCACCCCGTTCAAATGACTGTATTTTCCCGTTAACAGCACAGCCCGGCTCGGCGCGCATATTGAATTGGTGACAAAACTCTGTTCAAAACGGACGCCTTCTTCGGCAATCCGATCGATGTTAGGCGTTTTGTTCAATTTGCCGCCGTAAGCGCTGATTGCCTGATAGGCGTGATCGTCGCTCATGATAAAAAGGATATTGGGTTGTTTTTTGGGTTTACACGATACGGGAATAGCGGAAGAAAGCGTAACAAAAGCCAGTCCTTTTCCTACCTTTTTCAGGAATTCCCTGCGCTGCAAATTTTCACTCATAATAAACTCCCGATTGTTTTGGAATTGCTATCGACAATGTGCCGGAACAGCAAAAGAACGCGCCTCCCGCGAACGACGGTTTGCGTTTTTTTAACTTCGGATCGTAAAAAAACTGCGCCCGTGCGTTTTCCTCGGAGCAAAGGAAGAAAGGGCGGGAAAGAACGCATTTTCCGAAATTGCTGTCTGCTCGGATAATTGAAAAAATCCGAACCTCGTGTTTTGCGGACAGGCAGCCGTCAACGGTAACTTTGGGACACAACGCCCTTTTCAACGGTTCGAGCGCTTGCACGTATAAATATTTGTAATTCTCTGTAAATAAGCAAGTTTTTTAAAAAAAGAAACTAAAATAAAAGAAAAGTCGAAAACCTCTGTCTTATCCGGCTGCGACTATTTGCAGACGCGCTTCTTTGAAAATATCAGGATTTCCTGAACACGAAAACTACCGATTTGGACTCTTCTTTGTTAAAAGAAGACTTCTTGAAATCGGAGTATTGCGCCACGGATTCAAATCCGTATTTACGATGAAGTTCTAAGAATTTTTCCGTCGGGATCGGATACAACGGCGTTTTCTGTTCAAAAATAGTTTTTCCGTTCTGTTTTAAAATGGTGTGAAATGTCACCGTCTCCGCGGAAACATCGGAATATTCGCGAATGAATTGCAGCTTGTGTTCGGGACGCTCGATTATGGGAAAGGACATGCCCTTATTTCTGATTACGTAATCCCAATTAATCATCTGAACAATCCAATACCCGCCCTCTTTTGCAGCGGCGGTCACATTTTTAACAAAGGATTTTAGATATTCGCTCTTTAAATGGGGCACGACATTGCCTATAGAAAAAATCAGATCAAAGCGTTCTTCCAATCGAGAGATTTCCGACAGATTCATCCGGATAAACCGCGCTGCGGGATAGGTTTTTTGAGCAAAGGCGATCATCTGCTCGTCGAGGTCAATACCGACCGCGCTGAAGCCTTCGCGGGCAAACCTGCCGACATAATGACCCGATCCGCAGCCGAGGTCTAAGACCCGTGCGGATTTTTCTTCCGCATAGCTTTTTAAAAAACTATAGGTTGCTTCCCGAAAGGGGAAAATCAATTCGTAATATTGAGCAAATTGAGAATAAAAACTAGTCATCAAACAATTCCTTTTGGATTTATGGTTTAGGTTAAGAAGTTGTACTTTTAAGCCGCACCGGTAATTCGTTACTGGTTACTGGTTACTTTGGCGCTAATTCGTTAAGCGTTAAGCGTAGAAGTGTTAAGCGGGTGAAGGTTACTGGCTTCTGGTCACTTGTTACTTGTTACTTGTTACTTTGTCACGCGTCACGGCTTTCCGCATTCTGCTTTCTGGCAATTTGTTTCCTTTTTTCATTTTTCATTTTTCTTACTTGTTACTTGTCACGCATTACGCATTACGCATTACGCGTTACGACCTTGTTAATTTGAAAAAATTTCAAACAGAAAACAAATTATTCGATATTTTCCGCAAAACGCCCTTTCCGTCAATACCGCGGAAATTCCGAAATGTTCTTGTGATCTTGTTAAAACAATTCGATTTTAAAGATCAAGAAGCGCTTACCGATAATAGACAAATCAACCGCTATTTTCAGGATTAAATATTTGGATTATTAATTTTTTTTCCTTATCTTCTACAAAATTAAGTTACCAAAGGAAGTAAACCTGCTGAATATTATCTACATTTAGAGGATTCGATATTTTTAGAGATCATCTATTTTTAAATAATTCAAAGTCATAGTTCAAGTATAGGAGTTTAAATTGAACATTTACGTAGGGAACCTCCCCAAAACCACCAACGAAGATACCGTACGTCAGCTTTTTGAAGCATACGGTGAAACCACTGAAGTTAAATTACTCAGAGATCAATATACTGGGGAACTTCGTGGTTTTGGTTTTATTACCATGCCTTCAAATGAAGAAGCGCAGAAAGCAATTGACGGAATTAATGGCACGGAATTAGAAGGTCGTACATTAGTTGTTAATGAAGCTCGACCGCGCAAAGATCGCTCCGGCGGTCGTAACAGAGGCGGTGGCGGAGGCTATCAGGGTTCAAGATCTCGATCCTGGTAATAAACTTTAAAATCTGTTTATGATTAAAGCCTCGTATATTAATCTGCGGGGCTTTTAATTTTTTTCGATAACGAACTTGTGAATTAAGCGACTACTTTTTTCTGAAATGAAATTACGATTAAATTTACCGTGAAAATTCAAAATTGATTAAAATAAGAATGGTAGTTTCTTGCAAGGCATTTAATTAATATCGAAAGCCGATGCCCTCCTTAGTATCCGGTTACTAACTGTTTGTAATTCGCTTTCGCCATTTTAACTTAGCTTTATGGCGCTTTTGGCTGGGACTGATGTAATGCGACTTTTTATGGCATATCTCGATTAT
>JAJRSN010000270.1 GCA_024278715.1 Calditrichota bacterium | reverse complement strand
ATTTTCAAGGTTAAAAAGGGTGATTAATTATTTTAATCACCCTTTTTATTTTGCGTTAAAAAATACGATAATGCTTCCAACTCGATGGACATGTTTTCGTTTTTGACAATTACATCCGAAGGAACTTTAATTGTCACGGGCGCAAAATTCAAAAACGCTTTTACTCCGCATTGTACCAATGTGTCAACTACCGCCTGAGCGTGTTTTGCCGGAACGGCGATAATCGCGATCTCAATTTTTTCCTTTTTAACAATATTGCAGGAGTTTTCAATATCGTATATTTTTAAGCCGCCAACTTCCGTGTTAACTTTTTTAGGATCGTTGTCAAACAGAGCTTTAATTATAAATCCCTGTTTTTTAAATTCCGCGTAATCGATCAAGGCTCTGCCGATATTCCCCACGCCAACCAACGCGACGTTCCACTGTTTTTTCAAGCCCAAAATTTTAGCGATTTCTTCCCTCAGGTCTTTTGTATTGTAACCCAGCCCGCGTTTTCCGAAAGAACCGAAAAACGACAGATCTTTTCTTACCTGGGCTGAAGTAATGTTGTTAATTTCTGCAATTTCATCGGACGAAACAGTTTCAACATTTTGTTCTATTAACCTGGATAGAGTGCGATAATACGTTGAAAGACGACTGATTGTTGAGTCCGATATCTTTTTCATTTTCCCTCCTAAACAATAGAAAACCTGACCTTATATATAATGTGATAAATTTTTTGTGAATAGTCAAACAAACTTTGACTATTCTTCTTCCTCTTCCTCTGTAATGGCAACTTTCGCCACATCGCTTACCCGATCGTTTGTTCCCAGGCGGATTAGCTTAACGCCCTGCGTGTTTCGTCCGTAACGGCTGATGTTCATTGTCTTTTGACGATTAACGATGCCATTTTCGGTAATGATCACAATATCCTGATTGTCATGAACGCCTATCGCGCTAACCAGCTTTCCCGTTTTTTCGGTTTTCTTCATTGCTATTAAACCGCTGCCGCCTCTGGTCTGTAAACGGAACTCCGAAAGCGGCGTTCGTTTACCGTACCCTTTTTCCGAAATCGTTAACAGATCCATGCCCTCATCCGCTACCACCATTGCAATAACCTTGTCTTTTCCACGTAAGCGAATAGCTCTGACCCCCGCAGCCAGACGTCCCATTTCACGAACATTGTTTTCGTGAAATAAAATCCCTTTTCCTTCGGAGGTGATAAAGGCAACTTTGCAATCGCCGTCCGATAATTTGGCTTCGATCAACTGATCGTTTTCTCTGATATTTAAAGCTATTATTCCCGCTCGTCTGGGACGGCTGAAAGCTTTCAGGTGGGTCTTTTTGATCAAACCCTTTTCCGTCGCCATCAAAATATACCGGTTTTCTTCAAACGATTTAATGGCAAGAATGGCTTTTATTTTTTCGCCTGGTTCGATATTAATCAGGTTAATGATCGGACGACCCTTTGCCGTTCTCCCCCCGGCAGGTATTGCATGAACCTTTAGCCAGTAACATTTTCCGCGATCAGTAAAAAACAACAGATGATCATGCGTGCTGGCAATAAACAAATGTTCGATAAAATCTTCTTCCTTTGTCACCGCTCCGGTAATTCCTCTGCCGCCCCTGTTTTGTGTTCTGTATTCATTAAGAGGAAAGCGTTTAATAAAACCATAATGCGAAATGGTTATTACAACATCTTCTTCTCTTATTAAATCTTCGATGGTTAAATCTTCGATGGATGAAACAATCTCTGTTCTTCTGTCGTCATCGTATTTTTTTACCAATTCATCCAATTCGTCTTTAATTATTTGGAACTGTTTTTCTTTGGAAGCTAAAATGGTTTTCAGCTCTTCGATTAGCGCTAATAACTGCTTGTATTCTTTTTCGATTTTATCTCTTTCCAGTCCGGTTAATCTTTGTAAGCGCATGTCTAAAATTGCCTTAGCCTGAACCTCCGTCAATCCAAAGCGTTCGATTAACCGGTTTTTAGCTACCTCCGGGCTTTCAGATGTTTTAATCAATTCGACTATTTCGTCAATATTGTCAATGGCGATCCGCAGACCTTCCAGAATGTGCGCTCGACGCTCGGCTTCGTCCAAATCGTGTTGAGTCCGCCTTACAATAACTTCTATGCGGTGATCAATAAAATGCCCAATGATTTCTTTGATGTTTAAAACCTGTGGTCTTCCTTTAACCAGGGCAAGCATGTTAATGCCAAAAGTGCTTTGGAGCTGTGTGTGCTTGTACAAAAAGTTTATAATTACATCCGGGTTGTAATCTTTTTTTACTTCAATTACAATGCGCATGCCGTCCCGATCGGATTCGTCGCGAAGATCGGAAATTCCTTCTAATTTCTTTTCTTTAATTAAGCTGACTATTTTGTTTATTAAATTGAGTTTATTGACCTGATAGGGAATTTCTTTGATGATTATGGCTTCTTTATCGCCTTTTCTTTCTTCAATTTCAACTTTGCCGCGAACCGTTATCTTTCCGTGTCCTGTGTGATATGCCTGTCTGATACCGTCTATTCCATAAATAATACCGCCGGTGGGGAAGTCCGGTCCTTTTAAATACTGCATAATTTGATCGATTTCAATTTCGGGATTATCGATAACCGCTTTTATTGCAGCCACCACTTCGCCCAAATTATGCGGCGGTATGTTGGTAGCCATTCCGACGGCAATTCCGCTCGATCCGTTGATTAACAAATTGGGCAATGTTGCCGGAAGAACCACCGGTTCGTCCAGGGTATCGTCAAAATTTCTGACAAAATCTACCGTGCTCTTATTGATATCAATAAGAAGTTCTTCCGCGATGCGGTGTAATCGCACCTCGGTATAACGCATGGCTGCAGGAGAATCGCCGTCGATTGAGCCGAAATTTCCCTGACCTTCAATCAACGGATAACGGAGCGAAAAATCCTGTACCATACGAACAAGCGTGTCATAAACAGCCATATCTCCGTGAGGGTGGTATTTTCCTAAAACCTCTCCCACAATTCTCGCGCTTTTTTTAAACGGTTTAGTATGTTGTACTCCCAGCTCGTGCATTCCGTATAAAACTCGTCTGTGAACCGGTTTTAAGCCGTCGCGAACATCCGGAAGAGCCCGGGCGACAATAACAGACATTGAATAATCGAGATACGATTCGCGCATCTCGTCTTCTATTAAAATCGGAACTATTTTCCCATTAGGTGACATCTCTTCTCCTCAGCACTAAACGTCCAGATTTCTAACAAATTGTGCGTTCTCTTCTATGAATTTTTTTCTCGGGGCAACCTCTTCGCCCATCAAAATACTAAAAATTTGATCCGCCTCCATGGCGTTTTCAATGCTTACTTGCAATATGGTTCTGGAATCGGGATTCATGGTTGTTTCCCAGAGCTGATCGGGATTCATTTCACCCAAACCTTTGTAACGCTGAATTGTCAATTTGCCTTCATCAACGCCTAATTCTCTGACTATGCGTTCTTTTTCTTCGTCGTCAAAAGCGTAAAATTCGTCTTTCCCGTTTTTTATTTTGTAAAGCGGCGGTTGGGCAATATAAATTTTCCCTTGCTGAATCAGCTCGCTCATATACCTGTAAAAAAAAGTGAGTAAAAGCGTTCGAATATGCGCGCCGTCCACATCGGCATCTGTCATAATGATAATTTTATCGTAACGGAGCCTTTCCATGGAAAAATTATCCGAACCGATTCCCGTTCCTATTGCGGTGATAATTGTTTTAATTTCGTCGTTGTTCAAAATTTTATCCAACCGGGCTTTTTCTACGTTTAAAATTTTTCCCTTTAGGGGCAAAATAGCCTGAAAGCGGCGATTTCTCGCCTGTTTTGCGGAGCCGCCGGCTGAATCGCCCTCAACCAAATAGAGCTCCGTTTCTTTTGGGTCTTTTGAAGAACAATCCGCTAATTTCCCAGGCAAAGAACTGCTGTCAAGAGCTGTTTTTCTTCTTGTTAATTCTCTTGCCTGGCGTGCGGCTTCTCTGGCACGAGCAGCGCTGATACATTTTTCTATTACGGGTTTGGCAATGGAAGGATTCTCTTCCAAAAACTCATACAGTTTTTCGTTAACCACGGTTTCTACCGCGCTTCGAGCTTCCGAATTACCCAGTTTTGTTTTGGTCTGACCTTCGAATTGAGGTTCCGGTACTTTTACAGAAAGAACCGCGGTTAAGCCTTCTCTGACATCTTCGCCGGTCAATGTTACCTTATCATTGTTCTTTAAAAAATTATATTTCTGCGCGTAATAATTTATTGTGCGCGTTAAAGCCGATTTAAAGCCGGATAAATGGGTTCCGCCTTCAATGGTGTTTACGTTGTTGCAATAAGTTAAAATGTTTTCGGTATATGCCGTGTTATATTGCATGGCAACTTCTATCGGAATGCCTTCCTTTTCGCCTTCAATGTAAATAGGCTCTTTGTGCAACGATGTTCGGTTTTCATCCAGATAAAGAACAAATGCCTTCAATCCGCCTTCGAATTGAAACGTATCTTCCAGATCGTTTCGCTCGTCTTTTATCATTATTTTTATATTACGATTTAAAAAAGCCAGCTCGCGAAGACGATTCGCTAAAATTTCATATTTATAAGAGACTTTTTTAAATATCTCATCATCGGCTAAAAAAGTAACCTTTGTTCCGCGTTTTTCCGTTTCGCCGATAATTTCCAAGCCGGTTACGGGTAAGCCTCGTTCATAAGACTGCGAATAAATTTTTTGATTTCGATATATTTCGACCCGGCACCATTTAGAAAGAGCATTAACAACGGACGCTCCGACGCCGTGCAATCCGCCCGATACTTTGTAGGTGTTCTTATCGAATTTTCCGCCCGCATGCAAAACCGTCATAATTATTTCTACTGCCGGTCTTTTTTCTATGGGATGAATATCAACCGGAATGCCGCGACCGTTATCTTCTACCGAAACAGATTCGTCCCTATGAATGGTTACTTTTATTTCCGTGGCATATCCTGCCATTGCTTCATCAATGCTATTATCAACAATTTCGTAAACCAAATGATGCAAGCCTTTGCTCGTGACGTCACCAATGTACATGGCGGGACGTTTTCGAACAGCCTCTAATCCTTTTAATACCTGAATATTTTTTGCGGTATAATCTTTTGCAGACATTTACACACCTTTATAAAATTTTAATATCCTCTATTTTCAGTTGCTTAAATTTACTCTTTAATATTCTTATAATTTCAAATTTTATTTTTAACAGTTCCTTTTTCCACCCTTCCGAAATTGCTTCGAGAACTAAAATGTTCCCTTCAAATTGAACCGGACGACAAATTCTGCTTATTTTTCTATCCACTAAAGTTTCCCAATTGTTTAAAATATTTAATTTACTAAAATCCTCAAAGGCATTAATATCCTTAAGCACAAACTCTAATATTTTACCGATTTTTTCCGGTTCATGTTTCATAGATCACTTGCCCGTCTTCAACTTTAATCAAAGCAATATTTGTTTGTGAGTCTTTAAATTTATCCGCTTTTGTTGTGGTAATAAACGTTTGTCTGTCGGTCTTTTGAATGTTTTCCACAACCTTTTTGATTCTCTTTTGATCCAATTCACCGAATATATCATCCAACAATAAAATCGGTTTAATGTTAAGATGCTTTTCCATTAACTGCGCTTCCGCAAATTTTAAGCTTATTAAAAATGTTTTATTTTCTCCCTGCGAGCCGAAAACCTTCAACGGTTGATTGTTTTTATAAAAAATCAAATCGTCCCTGTGCGGACCGACGGTGGTGCTTCCGTAATTAATATCCCGAGCCTGAACCTCTTGCAGCTTCTTTT
>JAJRSN010000269.1 GCA_024278715.1 Calditrichota bacterium | reverse complement strand
TAAATCGGGTCGATTCAGATAACCGCGGGCTAATCCCACGCCGCCGACGCACAATTCGCCGGGAATGCCGATGGGCAGCAACTGCCAATGGGCGTCAAGAACGTACAATTGAAAATTCGGGATCGGTTTGCCGATGGGCGGCTCGCGATCGTCCGCGGGACTGGTTTCGTACATGGAAGCGCAAACCGTGGTCTCCGTGGGTCCGTAAGCGTTCACAAACTGACGTCCCTCAGCCCAGCGTTTGACCAAATCGGTCGTGCATTTTTCGCCCGCCGTGACAATCGTCTTTAAATCGGGCAACGCTTCAAAAGGCGTAACAGCCAGTACGGAAGGGGGCAGGGTTACAATCGTCGCCTTCTGCTCCTTAAGCACATTAAGCAATCCCTGTCCGGTCGTCAGATTCTCCTGCGAGGTCAACACCAGCGCCGCGCCGTTTAAAAGCGCCATTACCGTTTCCCAGACAGAGGCGTCAAAACTGAGCGAAGCAAACTGCAAAATCCGGCTTTGCTCGTTTATGTTAAAGGCTTTTCGCTGAGCCGCGGAAAGATTGCAAAGTCCGCGATGGGCTAACATGGTTCCCTTTGGCTTGCCGGTTGAACCCGAAGTGTAAATAACGTACGCCAGATTTGTTGGTTCAACCGCTACCTGCGGAGCTTGGTCCGATTCGGCGGAAATTTCTTCCCACAATGCGTCGAGACAAAAAATATTGGTTTGATCGACCGGCAAATTTTCAGCCACGTTTGAATGGCTGAGCAGGAAATCGATTCCCGAATCTGAAATCATGTATTCGACGCGCTCTTTGGGATAAGCGGGATCGATATTCAGGAACGCGCCTCCGGCTTTCAGGATTCCCAAAATCGAAATAACCATGTCCGGATGGCGCTCCATGCTGATGCCCGCAATGTTGTCAATCCGCAGACCTTTTTTAACGAGAAAATTGGCTAACTGATTGGCTTTGCGATTCAGTTCAAGATAAGAGAGCGTCTGCCCGTTCTTCACAACTGCGGGGCGATGGGGATTGCGCAGAACCTGTTCGTAAAACACGCCGTGCACTGTTTTTCCGTCGGGAAACGTTTGTTTTGCGGCGTTCCATTCTGTTAAAAGTTTTTGTTTTTCTTCGTCCGGCAGAAAATCGATTTGATGAATATTCGTCTTTGGTTTTTGAAGAATTTTTTCCAGCAGAAGCCGGAAGTGTTTCTGCCAGCGGCGAACGGTTTCTTCTTCAAAAAGATCGGTGTTGTATTCGAAATAAAGAATCAAACCGTCGGGAGTTTCAACGGCGTTGACCGTTAAATCGTATTTGGAAGTCGTGTTTTCAACCGAAAGGGGGCTCACGGACAGATCGGTCAATTCCAATTTTTCAAAGGGAACATTCTGCAGAATAAAGGCGACCTGAAAAAGCGGCGAATGGCTCATGTCGCGTTCCGGCTGCAAGGCGTCCACCAAATGTTCAAACGGCAAAGCCTGATGCGCATAAGCTTTTAGCGTCCGTTCGCGAACCTGCTTTAAAAGAGAACGAAAATCTTCGGATTGGGAAAAGTCCGCTTTAAAGATTAGGGTGTTGACAAAAAAGCCGATCAACGATTCCAGTTCGGTGTAGGGTCGGTTGGCAATGGGCGAACCGACCAAAATCTGTTTTTGTCCGGTGTAGCGATGCAGCAGGGTCTGGAAAGCCGCCAGAAGGGTCATGAACAAAGTAACGCCTTCTTTTTGGCTGAACGCGGCAAGCTGTTCGCTCAAATTTTTTGGAAGCTGCATTTCCAATGTTTTGCCGTTGAAGGTTTGCATGGCGGGTCTGGGCTTATCGGTTGGCAATTCCAGCGGCGGCGGATTTTTACCCAGTTCCTGTTCCCAAAAATTTATTAAATCTTTAAGAGCCTCGTCTTTTAACCATTCCCTTTGCCAGATAGCGTAATCGCCGTACTGAATGGGAGGCTCGGGCAATTCAACGGATTCGCCTTTTACCAGCGTATCGTAAACGGATGTAAATTCATTTACCAAAACGCCCATCGACCAGCCGTCGGAAATGATGTGGTGCATGGTAAACAGGATGATGTGTTCGTTTTCATCCATTTTGAGCAGCTTTACCCTGAACAGCGGTCCGGTTTCAAGATTAAACGGAGCAGCCGCCTCGCTCCTTGCAATTTGAAGAGCCTTTGCTTCACGCTCCGATTCGGGCAGGTCGCTCAGGTCTTCGACGGGAAGATTAAAACTAAACTCTTCTTCAATTTGTTGGTAAGCCTCGCCCTTTTCATGTTTAAAGGTGGTGCGCAAACTTTCGTGGCGGCTGATGATCATCCGGATGGCGCGCTCCAGGACTTCAACATTTAAATTGCCTTTTAAACGGAGAGCGGAAGGGAGATTGTAATTGGGCAGTCCGGGCGCCAACTGATCCAGAAACCACAGTCGTTGCTGAGAAAAAGACAGGGGAATCCGATCCGGGCGTTTGACCCGTTTGAGCGGCGGAGCGGAAAGCTGCCGCGCCCGCATTTTTTCCCGTTCGATGAGCAGAGCCAGGTCGGAAATCACGGGACTGGCAAAAAATTCCTTTAAGGGAAGTTCAACCTCAAAGGCACCGCGAATACGCGCCAGAACCTGCGTAGCCATTAAGGAGTGCCCGCCTAAATCAAAAAAGTTTTCATTAATTCCTATTTCGGAAAGTTTTAAAATGTCTTTCCAGATGTTCACAAGTATTTCTTCGGTGGGATTGCGCGGCGCGATGCGCGTAACGGTAAAACGATCATCTTCGCGGGGAGCCGGCAGGGAACGCCAGTTTACCTTGCCGCTCGGCGTTAACGGAAGCGCTTCCAAT
>JAJRSN010000268.1 GCA_024278715.1 Calditrichota bacterium | reverse complement strand
CGATTAATAATGCCGTAAATCGCGACCGCTAGCTCGCTTCCGAAGATGAACAGGCTATGATTCAAAATCGCCGCTAAAACGCTCGCCGCGCCGTGCCTGGCAAAAGACGAGGCGCCGATTGCTAAAATTTCTCTGATAATCGAAAAGTTGGGTTTGAAATATTTGAGTTTGAATTTGAGGATGCTGCGTCCGCTGTAAAAATAATAGATCAAAAAAAGCAAGGTTAAAAATTGCGAAAGATCGCTGGCAATGGCTGCGCCTTTAACGCCCAGTCCGAATCCGAAAATAAAGATGGGATCAAAAATGATATTCAAAACCGCGGCGATAATCATGGTAATCATGGCGATTTTCACATTTCCCTCGGCGCGGTTGACATTATTGAAGACCATGTCAAAGATTAAAAACGGAGTGCCCGCTAAAATGTAAAGAAAATAATCCCGCGCATAAGGAACCATTTCTCCCTGCGAACCGAAAAGAAAGAGCAGCTCGTCGGCAAACAGATAGCCCAAAAAAACAATTAACGCGCTTACTCCCAAAGTTAAAAGAATCACGTTGCCAAAAGCGTTTTCAGCCCCATGCAAATCACGCGCGCCAAGTCTTCTGGAAATGATCGAAGCCGCGCCGATGCCCAGAGTTTGAGCCGAAGAAAAAATAAGCATCTGGATGGGCATGACGATCGAAATACCGGCAATGGCAAGCGCCCCGAGACCTCTTCCGACAAAAATGGTATCCACAACATTGTAAAGCGACATGGCAAGCATACCAACCGTAGCCGGAACCGAAAGCCGGAAGAGTAACGGCGCTATGCGCTCTTCGCCCAATGCTCTGCTTTTATCGTCAGTCTGATTCATTTGTAAAATTCTTTGGAATCTTCTTTGTCTTCGCGATCAATGCCTCCCGCGCAAGCGGGAATTCTTACCAGCCCTTCTGTCGTTCCCAGCCCTCCGGCGCGGAACAGGCGCAAGCACTAATTCTTTGAAATTACTCATTTTTACAAAATTTGTAAAATTTAATACAACTTTGTTTGCTTTAAATGACGTTGCGCGTTAAAATTCGGATATTCACTTAAATCAGAGGTCTTGCCATGCGTTTTATCGCCGATCTCCACATTCATTCTCATTATTCGATTGCCACCAGCAAAGATCTTGTCCCCGAAAAACTGGACTACTGGGCGCGAATAAAAGGCATAACCGTGGTAGGCACGGGCGACTTTACGCATCCCGGCTGGCTTAATGAATTAAAAGAAAAACTGGATCCCGCCGAAGACGGATTGTTTAAACT
The DNA here is from genome assembly GCA_024278715.1 of Calditrichota bacterium. Lineage (GTDB taxonomy): Bacteria > Calditrichota > Calditrichia > Calditrichales > Calditrichaceae > Caldithrix. The sequence continues at coordinate 3,676 of JAJRSN010000268.1, read as the reverse complement.
AAAGGACGATCTGCGGCGAGCGGGCGCTCCCGATAAGCCCGTACGTTTCCTGCTCTCTTCCGAAATTAGCTGCATTTACAAAAAAAACGGCAAAGTCCGCAAAATACACAATGTGATTTTTGCGCCCGATTTTGAGACGGTGGAACGCATTCAGGCGCGCCTTTCCCAAATCGGAAATATCACTTCAGACGGCAGACCCATTCTGGGATTCGACGCCCGCGATCTTTTGGAATTAGTGTTGGAAGTAAACGACAAAAATTTCTTCATCCCCGCGCACATCTGGACGCCGTGGTTTTCGGCGCTGGGTTCCAAAAGCGGTTTCGATTCAATCGAAGAATGCTTCGACGATTTAGCTCCTCATATCTTTGCCGTTGAAACAGGACTTTCTTCCGATCCGCCCATGAACTGGATGTGCAGCTTTCTGGATCGTTTCGCGCTGGTTTCCAATTCCGACGCCCATTCGCCCGAAAAGCTGGGTCGGGAAGCGAACCTTTTCGACACAGAGCTGAGCTACGAGGGAATCATTAATACCTTAAAAGAGCCGTCTCACGAACATTTTTTGGGAACCGTTGAGTTTTATCCGCAGGAAGGAAAATACCATCTTGACGGTCACCGCAAATGCGGTATTCGTTGGGATCCCCTGCAAACGGTTAAAAATAAGGGAATCTGCCCGGTTTGCGGAAAGAAAGTCACCGTGGGCGTTCTGAACCGCGTGGCGCAACTATCGGATCGGGACGACATTAATCTCCGCCGCGGTCGCAAACCCTTCTATTCTCTGATTCCTTTAAAAGAAGTCTTGTCCGAAATTCTAAGCGCCGGTCCAAACAGCAAAAAAGTGACTCAATCGTATCAGAATTTAATTCAAAAAACCGGATCAGAATTCGACCTGCTGTTAAATATTCCCGTCGATGAGCTTTCGACGCTCACTAATGAAATTATCTGCGAAGCCGTTCGGAGAATGCGCAACCGCGAAGTGATTGTCAATGAGGGCTTTGACGGTGAGTTCGGACAAATTCACGTGTTTGCTGAAAGCGAGCAAAAGCAGATTTCCGCTCAAAAAAGCTTGTTTAGCGAAACGGTAAACGAACCGCAGACACAATATCATGTGGTGAATCCCATTCCCTTCGATTTAAAAACCTTCCGAAAACTGCAAAAGGGCGAAAAAGTACAGGAAGGCTTGCAAACCGATCTCTTAAATTTTGAAACGGAAGATTTTTTGTTAAAAGATTTGAATTCCGAGCAGCAGGAAGCCGTGCGTCATTTTCGGGGTCCCGCCATTGTGCTTGCCGGACCGGGAACGGGTAAAACCCGGGTGCTCACGCGGCGAATCGCTTACCTTATCCGGCATGAGCATGTGGACGCCGAGAAGATTTTAGCCATAACCTTTACCAATAAAGCAGCACAGGAAATCCGTAATCGTGTGCGCGAATTGATCCGTTCCCAAAATACCGCTCGTCAATTAACCATTACAACTTTCCACGCGCTGGGCTACCAAATTCTCAACGAACACGCCGGACTTATCTATCGAAAGGCTCCCGTCGTCATCTTTGACGAACAGGACCGACTCAAAATCCTTTCCCGACACCCGGAAATCGAAAAAAACGAATATTCCGCGATCAGCCGGCAGATTCGCGAGCGTAAACTGTTTTTGAATTCTGATGCGGAAGACGATCGTTTTGCATCGATTTTTAACTGGTACGAACAGTTTTTACGAGAACAAAACAGCGTCGATTTGGAAGATCTGATCTTTAGAACGGTTACGCTTTTCTCTCGTAATCCGGACATTTTAGCCCCTTACCACCACCGTTTTCAGTGGATATTAGTCGATGAGTATCAGGATATCAATCAGGGACAGTACAAGTTGCTAAAATTGCTCGCTTCCGGCGCACAGCCCAACCTTTATGTGATCGGCGACCCCAATCAGGCGATTTACGGCTTTCGCGGAGCGGACGTTTCGTTTATTCGGCGTTTTGAACAGGATTTTCCCGGCGCCGCCGGTTTTCGTTTAAAAATCAGTTATCGTTGTTCGGACAATATTTTAAAAGCGTCGAACCTGATGCTGAACAACGAAGCGCAGCCGGCGTTTTTGAGCGGTCTTGACAAAGGCGTTAAAATTCAGATCGTTCAGGAAGCAACCGACAAAAGCGAAGCCGAATTTATCGCCCGGAGCATCGAGCGGATGATGGGCGGAGTGCGCTTTTTTTCCATGGACAGCGACATCAGCGAAGGAGATCAGGCTGACAAGATCAGCTCCTTTTCCGATTTTGCCGTTTTAGTGCGGCTCAATCGCCTGATCCCAAATTTGGAAAAAGCGTTGAACGATCACAGCATTCCTTATCAAATCGTCGGACATGATTCCTGGCTGCGCGAAGAACCCGTTCGCACGATAATCGATATTTTACGCTGCCAATTGGCTCCGGAGCGTTGTTACCTTAAGCAGGAGCTGTTAACCATTGGCGTTAACGGCGCGGATTGGGAGCTATTGAACCGCTATCCGATTGATAAAACGACGGTCACGGATTTATTGGAATTGATCGCCGCTCATTTTGTCGAACTAAAATCCGCAAAAGACCGCAAACGATTCAAAAAATTGACCGAACTCGCTCAACCTTTTGGGAAAGACTTGCAGGCATTTTTACAATGGGTCATTTTGGGGCAGGGGCAAGACTTGTACCGTCCCGAGGCTGAACAGGTCACGTTAATGACTCTGCACGCCTCAAAAGGGTTGGAATTCAATTGTGTGTTTATTGCGGGCTGCGAGCAGGGCTTATTGCCCTATTCGTTATTTGAAAACCAAATTAGCGATGTAAAGGAGGAGCGGCGTTTACTTTACGTCGGAATGACGCGCGCAAAAAGGTATTTGTTTTTGAGCCATGCCAAAAAGCGATTTCTTTATGGTAAAACTTATCAGTTGCCTCGCAGTATTTTTTTGGACGCCATCGAGCAGGAGTTGGTAGAATTGAAACGTCACCAGCGCCGTCCTCCACGCAAAAAAGACGACGGACAGTTATCTTTGTTCGACGATTAAAGTAATGGATACCGACATTTAATCAATTGTTGTTAAATTTTTAAATTTCAGGGGTTAAGCATTTTTAACAGCCGTTTGTAGTCTGATAAATTGTTACTGTTTTACAAAGCAGCCTTTATAATGGATAAAAAAATTAACCACGAAGTTCGCCAAGGATGCGCAAAGAACGCAAAATAAGTTTCATCTGTTTTTTATTCCCGTTCAAGAAAAAAGGCTATTTGTAACACATCACGCCTATTTTACTTGTTACTCGTTACGCGTCACGTCCTTGTTATTTGGTCATTCGAATTTGTTTCGAATTTCGTATTTACGATTTTTAGTTTGACAAATTGTTAATATTTCACAAAGCAACTTTTTACATGGAATAAAAAAATTAACCGCGAAGTTCGCCAAGGGGCGCAAAGAACGCAAAATAAATTTCATCTGTTTTTTATTCCAGTTCAAGAAAAAAGGCTATTTGTAACACATCACGCCTATTTTACTTGTTACTCGTTACGCGTCACTTCTTTGTCGCTAATTCGTTAAACGTGCTTATTCATTTTCGCTTGGTGTACAATTTTACTTTGAAACTTGTCACTGGTTACTCGAAACTTTTTTAGTTAAGTGTGCTTCTCCAAAATACAAGTCATGTCCTTGTCACTGGTTACT
>JAJRSN010000267.1 GCA_024278715.1 Calditrichota bacterium | reverse complement strand
TTGCTTTAATCTGAATGATTTTGTTAATTACCTCTTTCCTTAATTAGGAGGATTTAATGGTTGAAGGCAGCGATTTTTTAGGAATTTTTAATCAGCTTTCCGAAGATGAACGTCTGGTGATGCAAACCGTGCGCGATTTTGTGCGGGAGCAATTCCTTCCTGTTATCCGCGAGTATCACGCCCGCGGCGAATTCCCGATGCAGTTTGTTGCCCAATTAGGCGAATTAGGACTTTTCGGGATTACCCTTCCCGAGGAATACGGGGGCGCCGGATTGAGTTATTTTATATACGGGCTTGCCATGCAGGAATTGGAGCGCGGAGACAGCGGTTTGCGTTCTTTTGCTTCGGTGCAAAACAGTTTGGTAATGTACCCCATTTACAGATACGGTTCGGAAGAGCAGAAAAAGAAATGGCTTCCGTTGCTCGCCGGCGGGAAAAAGATCGGTTGCTTTGGTTTAACCGAGCCCGACCACGGTTCCGATCCCGGCGCCATGGAAACGCGCGCTCAAAAAACGGACGCTGGCTGGCTTTTAAACGGCACCAAAATGTGGATCACCAACGGCAGTATTGCCGATGTAGCCGTTGTCTGGGCTAAAACCGACGCGGGAATCAACGGTTTTTTGGTGGAAAGGGGAACTGCAGGATTCACCGCCAACAGGATAAAAGGCAAATTTTCCTTAAGAGCCTCGGACACGGGAGAGCTGGTGTTCGAAGATTGTGAAATTCCCGAAGAGAACCGGCTTCCTTTAGCCAAGGGATTGCGCGCTCCGTTGTCGTGTTTGAATGAAGCGCGTTACGGAATTGCCTGGGGCGCGATCGGAGCAGCCATGGCTTGTTACGAAGAAGCCCGTGACTACGCGCTTTCCCGTGTTCAGTTCGGTCGCCCGATTGCCGGTTTTCAGCTTGTTCAGGAAAAATTGGTGGAAATGCTGACTGAAATCACCAAAGGATTGCTTTTGAATTTTCAAGTTGGTAAATTAAAAGACATGGGTACTGCGAAACATTACCACATTTCCATGGTTAAACGAAACAACGTACATCAGGCGCTTCAAATTGCGCGTTCGGCGCGTTCGATTTTGGCAGCAAACGGAATTACTGATGAATACCAGACCATCCGGCATCTGCTTAATTTGGAATCGGTTTATACCTACGAGGGTACGCATGATATCCACACATTAATTATCGGTGAATCAATAACAGGACTGAGTGCATTTCGATGAATAACGAAAAAACGATTTTATTAGTGGAAGACGATAAAATTGCCTTTCAAACCATCTATGAATCTCTGGAATTTTTTAAATTTAAGTGTCACGGGGTTAGCACGCTTGCGGAAGCTCTGGAAATCATAAAAAAAATCCCGTTTGATTTGATTTTAGCGGATTACATGCTTCCGGACGGCACCTGTCTTGATTTGTTGGTTGAGGTTCGTAAATTTCGTTTTGACCTGCCTTTTGTGGTAGTGACCGCTACCGAGGACAACGGAATTATCAGAGAAGCCATGCACAAGGGCGCCAGCGACTTTCTGAAAAAACCTTTTAACCTAAAAAATCTGCCCGCTATTATTGAACGTAATCTGGAACGAAGAAGGATCGAACAGAAAAGAAATTCGCCTCAAAAAGCGACTGTTCTTTTAAAAACAATTAAAGCCTTAATTACAGCCCTGGAAGCCAAAGATCGTTACACCTCGGGACATTCGTTGCGCGTGGCGCGCCACGCCCGTTTAATGGCAATCGCCTTAAACCTTTCCGAGGAAGAACAGTTTATTTTAGAGCTTTCGGCAATTTTACACGATATCGGTAAAATCGGCATGCCGGATCGCATCCTAAATAAAGCTTCGCATTTACACGAATTGGAATATCGAATCGCCAAAGAACATCCGGTAATCGGAAGCAATATTGTCGGAAAGATCGATGAACTGATAGAGGTAGCCGCCATCATACGCCATCATCACGAACGGTACGACGGAACAGGCTATCCCGACGGTTTACAGGGTAAGGTAATTCCAAAATTAGCCCGGGTTCTGGCGATCGTAGATGCCTACGAATCGATTATTTCGGACCGGGTTTACAGCAAGCCTAAAATGCCGGAAGACGCCCTGCAAGAAATTGCAAAATCTGCCGGTTCACAATTTGATCCTGAATTGGTTAAGGTGTTTGTTTCTGTCATGCACTCCGAATTAGCTACACAAAAAATGCGCCTGCGTATCGAAGATTTCACCGACATTTCCGAATAATATTTTGCGCTTGCTTTCTGATTTTTCGAAAATTTTTTGAACTTGACGTTAAAATTCACTTTTCCGGTGAATGGTTATAAAATTTGGAAATTCAAGATTTTTGCAAAATAACTCCTATTGTTACTTCTCTTCCTTCTATATGGAATCCAATTGAAGGTTCGAACTATTATTTTGCAGAATTTTGAAAAATTTAAGAAAGGGGGTGATGTATTTTTTTCGTTTAACTCTCGCTAAATTTATTAACAAACCATATTTTTGTACGGAGGAGGATTTTATGAAGCAATGGCGCAATATTATTTTAACGTCAATCATTTTATTCGGATTTTTATGGGCGCAGGACGCAAAGTTCATTAAAGTGCAGCCGCCCGATCGCGACATCCCTTCATTTATAGGATATAAAACTCAGGAGATTGTGGTCAAACTGCAGAATTCCGTCATCGAACGGATGGACAAAAGGCGCGCCGCCAGAGAAGGATTAACAGGCGTCGCTCAGCTTGACCGATTAGCCCGCCAATTCAACGCTTCTGCCATGATACAGAAATATCCCAACCTTAAACCAAAAACCTATCGCGGACGCGAAATAGATCCTCGTCAGTGGTTCAAGGTTCAGTTTAAATCCAAGATCGATCCAGAACAGGCGGCACGGGCTTACCGCAGAGCTTCCGGCGTAATTGATGCCCAGCCCATCGGAATTCATACGGTACAGGCAACGCTTCCGAACGATCCCGATTTTAGCAGTCAATGGCATCTTAATCAGTCAAATGATCATGACATGGACGCTCCCGAAGCCTGGGAAATAGAAAACGGCAATGATCAGATTATCGTTGCTTTGCTGGATACGGGCGTGCGTTATTATCACAAAGACCTTGGCGGAGCCAACGCCTAGTCGTCCAATCCCGAAGCAGCCCGCGGTAACATGTGGATCAACTGGGCGGAAAAGAACGGAGTCGATGGCGTGGATGACGACGGCAACGGGTTTGTGGACGACTGGATCGGCTGGGATTTTGTCGATGGCGTAAACGGTTACCCCGGAGAAGACGACAACACGCCCGATAACGACCCGCGAGATTTTAACGGGCACGGAACACACACGGCTGGAATTTTAGCCGCCATTAACAACAACGGGTACGCCGTGGCTTCGGTCGGCGGCGGATGGCAGGACGGCAGCCAGGCGGAAACCGGTACCGGTATTCGCGTGATGGCTCTGCGTATCGGATATTCCGGTATGTTTTTTATCTGGGAAACAGGTTATGTGAGCATGGATTTTGCAGCCGACGCTTTTTATTACGCAGCGGATAACGGAGCACGGCTCGCTTCGTGTAGCTGGGGCTCTTCCAACTCGGGCGGTTTGGGCGACGCTATCGATTACTTTTTAGCGGGCGAACGCCTGATCTTTAAATCCGCCGGTAATGATGACGATGAAAATACGGATTACATGACCGGTCGCGACGATATTATTTCAGTAGCTGCCACTAACAGCAGCGATCAAAAAGCCAGTTTTTCCAGCTATGGCACCTGGGTTGATATTTCGGCTCCCGGCGACAACATCTATTCCACCTACCACAATCACGATGACCCGGATAACGACTATGTAACTTCTTTGAGCGGAACCTCTATGGCTGCGCCCAACGCGGCTGCCGTTGCGGCTTTAATCTGGTCAAAACATCCGGATTGGAGCGCAAGCCAGGTCGAACAACGTTTGTACGATTCGGCTGATAATATTGACGATCTTAACAGCTCTTACATCGGAAAATTAGGCGCAGGAAGGGTAAACGCTTACAACGCCGTGAACGACGGCGGAACACCCCCGCCCAATGCTTCGTTTACCGCCGATCCCACCAGCGGCTGTTCCCCGTTAACAGTGCAGTTCACCGATCAATCGACCGGCGAAATTACCGACTATAGCTGGGATTTCGGCGACGGAGGCACATCAACCGAACAGAATCCTCAACACACTTACAACTCATCCGGAACTTACACCGTCTCTTTAACCGTCACGGGTCCGGGCGGCTCGGACACCGACACCCAAATCGATCTGATTACCGTGTATGATCCCATTACGGCGGATTTCACGGGCGATCCCACTTCGGGAGATGCGCCGCTCAGCGTTCAGTTTACGGATCAATCCGCGGGTACGGTTAACGCCTGGAGCTGGGATTTTGGCGACGGCGGCACA
>JAJRSN010000266.1 GCA_024278715.1 Calditrichota bacterium | reverse complement strand
CCAAAAAACAGCCTCATTCTGTATCAAGAATTGATTTAAAAGAAACGGTTTTAACTCTTATTAAGATGGTGGAAAGCCGGGCAAGAAAAAATAAAATAGTTATTAAAGCCAAATTCGGAGAAAAGCCGCTAATCATTCACGGAGACCCCTACTTGCTGCAACAGGTTCTTATGAACGTGTTATTGAATTCCGTTCAGGCGATGACCGACGGGGGAAATATTATTTTACGAATCGAAAAAATCCGGAACTTTAAAGAGAACGGCGATTTGGACGATCCGAAGGTTTTAATATCGATTCAGGATGAGGGAAAAGGAATTCCGGAAGAATATCTGGACAAAATTTTCAAGCCGTTTTTTACGACCAAAAAAAGCGGAACAGGGTTAGGTCTGGCAATTGTTAAACGTATTGCCGACGAAAACGGCTGGAAAATTAATATCCAAAGCGAAATTAACAAGGGAACTACTTTTGCACTGGAAATACCCCTTAAAAACGGAAAGACTACTTAGCTTTTTGTTTTAATACCTTAAGCCCGGTTTCGCCTTCGGAATGGGCGATGAGAACAGCCCCGCAACTGTCGCTCCAAACGTTTATCGATGTCCGCAGCATGTCCAGAATCCGATCGACCGCTAAAATTAATCCGATGCCTTCTAGCGGCAAGCCGACCGCTTTCAAAATAATAGTAATCATTACCAGTCCCGCCATGGGAATCCCCGCGGCTCCGATACTTGCCAACAAGGCGGTAATTACCACTATGAGCTGCTGCCCAAAACTCAAATCTATTCCGTACACCTGAGCGATAAACATCGCTGCCACGCATTCATACAGAGCCGTACCGTCCATATTGATTGTAGCGCCCAGGGGAAGGACAAAACTGCTTACCTTGTTTGATACTCCGGCATTGTTTTCAATGGAATCGATGGTGAGCGGTAAGGTTGCGGAAGAAGACGAAGTTGAAAAAGCCGTCATCAGAGCGGCGGACATTGCCTTAAAATGAGCCAGAGGCGAAATGCCGCCCAAAAAGTAAACAAGCAGAGGTAAAGTAATTGTGGCGTGAAAGAGCAATCCCAAAATAACGGTAATCATATACCGGAAAAGAGGAACAAAGGCGTCCAAGCCGGTTTGAGCGATAATCTTTGCTATTAACGCAAAAACGCCGATTGGGGCAAACTTAATAATAAGATGGGTTAACCTCATCATTACTTCAAAAACACCCTGAAAAAAATCGGTGAGCTGCTGACGATAGGGGTCCGGCGATTTGGTAATAAAAAAGCCGAACAGGATCGAAAAAAAGATGGTGGGAAGAATATCGCCTTTCACCATGGACGCTAAGGGATTGGTCGGGATAATGCGAAGAATAATATCTCCGAAACCCTGGGCGGTGGTTTGCAGATTTTCGGGCACCTGTTGAAAACCGAAGTTTGCGCCGGTTCCCGGTGAAATCAAATTTACGAATAGTAATCCGATTAAAATGGCAAAAAGGCTGGTTGTAATGTAGTAAGCAAAAGTTTTTAATGAAAGCCTGCCAAAATTCTCCGCGTCGCCGATATTTGTGACTCCCGAAATGATGGAAGAAACAATCAAAGGCACAATTATCATTTTAAGCGCCCGCAGAAAAATCGTGCCCAATATTGCCACCCGCTCCGTGACAAAAGGTTCGAAATTAAACATTTGAGAAAAAACAGCAAGAAGAACGCCGGCAAGTAATCCGATGAATATTTGCCAATGCAAAGCTAAATTTTTAATTCTCATAGCAAATCCCGTTCAAAAACGTTTAACTTGATTAAAGCTTTAAAGTACACGGAAAATATTTCAACATAACAGTCTATTCCAACTGCAAGTGGAATACAAGTTAAATTATTAAATTCGTTTAATATATTGAATAAACAAATCGGGTTCAAATTACAAAATGAGATTAAGGGACAGCGCGGGGGTTTTTACCATAATTTTGTTTTGAAATGCCGGAAAGAATATCGGCGGTTTAAGAGAGGTTGGCGAAATCGCCCTCGTTTTCGTCGCTAAATTTTTGGGAAGACGGTAATAATTTTCTTAAATATCTAAGGGAATTCAGATCATTGTATTCGTGATGATCGCCGAAGGGCAAAAATTGAACGCCGACGAAATGGTGTTCCACATTTGAATTGGTTTTTTTCCATTTTACCACGCCCTTTAATGGGATGCACATTCCGTCCGGGAAATAGGCTTTAATATATAATTTATCGCCGATCTTTAACGGGAAGGTTGTTTCGAATGAAAGACCGCTCTTGGAAAGATTAAGAACCTGAAAGTGCGGGGACAACCTCGCCCAGAACATGCTGTTGCTCAGCTTTTTAAATCGAAGTGTTGTATCATTGATTGTCAGTCTCGACAATCCGCGTCTTTCCATAATAAATATTCCGAATTTTAAATAAAACAAAGAATTACTAAGTATCAACGAAAAGATAAGCAATATTATTCTCTAAAGTATGTGATAATCATCATATTTCCATTTTTAGGGATACTTTTTAATAGTTCCTGCGTTTATAAATAGTAGTTAACTTCAACATCCGTAAGAAAGGGGGCAATATGAAACGTACTATCCCATTCCGGAATGAAGCTAAAAATCCTCAAAATCCTCTGTTTTTCAATTTAACAAAAAAGAATCTTGATAAATCATATTCCTGGCAAATACATCATATTAAAACGCTCCGTACTTCGGGGCGGGGCGGAAAGGGTCATTTTGTCGGAGGCGCGCCTCACGGCTGGAATCGTAAAGGGCGCTGGTAGAAAAAAGCCTTCCTTTTGAGGAAGGCTTTTTATTTAATTAAAATTAATTTTTGACTGTTCGTAAACGTTCCCGCTTTAAAAAACAGAAGATAAATTCCGCTTGCCAAATCATCTGCGGTAAAGGGAATCGTGTACTGTCCGGGATTCTGCGTTTCGTTCATCAATTCTTCAACCAATCGCCCCTGAATATCGAAAATTCGGATTTGCACGAGACTTCTTTTGGGAAGTTGATAATGAATATTCGTTCGCGGATTAAAAGGATTGGGATAGCAGGGCTGCAGAAAAAACCGCTCCGCGATGCCTGTTTCGTTAAAACCGATTCCTGTCGAAGGAATGAAATCTGTTCGGAAGCGCGGACGCAATTCATACCCCTCATCGGCGGGAGTAAGGCTTGTGTATTGGTCAACAATAGCGACCAGGCGGAATTTTCCCGAAGGCGGCGTCCATCCGTCAAGATCGGTATCCTTATCAATGAATAACGCCAGCGTGTCTTTGCTGTCGGTAACTTTCACCTTTGAGCCGTTCTTTCCTTCGGTTGGCCATTCGGCGGGATTTACGATTTGAAGGTTGTCGAACACGGCTAACCGTCCTTCAACGCTTTCATTTATTTCGGAAAGCGTTAATTTCAAAGTGTCAAACGAATGCGTTCCCAGTTTTTGAATAAAGGCAATGGAATCGATTTTCAGTTCGGTCAAGCCTTTGTATTGCGTTAAATAACCGGCGACAAAAACGCTGTCGCCGATTTGCAATTCAGCGGTAAAATCAGGGCTGTAAAGCAGAATGCCTCCGGTTTGATCGTTTAAAAAATATTGAAGGCTGCCGCTGAAATTCGGAGAAACGATTGTCCCGCGCAGCGCGACAAAACTGCCCAGCAGATCGGGAATAAAGTCATTATTATCGTCAATTTTAGATTCGCTGATTTTCATGATTTTAGGCTGATAATATGATGCGCGCGTAGGAAGGGAAGTGGTAAGGGAATTAAAAGATGAAACCGCGTAAAAATAGCTGCTATCCGTCAGAGGAGTTGTGTCTAAAAATTCCCTGAGATCGGGGTCAACGGTAGCGATCACTTCCATGGCGCTTTCAGTTGTGTCGCCCCGGTAAACGTAAAACCCGTCAATTATTCCCGATTGATCAACGCGGTTGACGCGGGCTGCTTTTTCCGCCGGGAGCTCGCCTAAATAAAAGGACGAAGCCCGGTCGGGAACCCCGGGATAAGGGATACCGCCCGAATTTCGGGAAACGTTGATTTTTGAACCGTTTATGTTGATCCACAAATCGAGAATAAAATTTGTAGAATTGGGCGAAATGTCGAATAATTCCCAGAAGTTTGTGTAATTAGGGTCCTTCTTTAAAAAAGGATCGTTCACATCGACCAAATAGTAACTGATTCCCGGAATATAAGCGCTGGAATCCGACATCAGGGCGGGAAAAGTATTTACGCTGTCGGGAGAAGAAAGTCCCTGAATAAAAATACCCACTTTGTTGCGCGCGGGGACGGAGCCGAGGGGCACTCCTATCTCAAAGCGGGGAAGGTCATAAGAATCGCCCGCCACAAGACTGTCAATAGTGTAAAAAAGTTTGGAGCTGTCCATATCAAAAAACAAAATGCGATAATAATAAGGTCCGTGCATCAATTCGCGGCTGTAATGTACAAAGTCTATTTGTTCAAGGGTGGCATTGGGAAACTCGCTTAAATCAAAAACACAACCCAGAGCCTGATTTAAATGCGGTCCCCACTTTCCCCAGGGTTTACTGTTGTTAAAGGACAGGACGGTATCCGGTAAATTCAAAGTCCACGAAATTTTGGCGCCTTCGTTTGTGGGAATAACGGAAATACCCGTTGGCGCGTGACTAATGACATTCGATTTGGCAAACAGGGAGGTAGAAAAAAATAGAATTAAAAGCATGCTGCTGATTTTGGAAGCCATTTAAAACTCCTTTTTTAAACTCTTATTCGACTAAAAATAAAAAAAATAAAATATTTAGTTGTGACGAAAAACCTAAAATATGATGGAAAAGCCTCCCGCCCTTTTCAGAGCAGAAGGCTTTCTTTTTGGGAGGTTTAATATTCGTAATCCAAACAATCGTTTTTCGACGATTATTTAATTAAAATAAAATCGAATTACTCATTAGAAAATTAAGTTTAAAAAAATAATCATATTCAAACAACAATTTTTCTTCCGGTCAATTTCAATCAAACATATAGAATTATATCACAATTTTTCTATTGCCTTCATTAGAATTGTTCTCTACCGCGCAATCAGCGGAATCAGTTTAATCATTGTAATCTGCGGTCAACTTTATTTGATTCTTCTTCCTCCGTCAACATCAATACAAGTTCCGGTAATGTAATCGGAGCCTTCGATTAAAAAGCGCACCGTGCGGGCGATGTCTTCGGCGCTTCCTTCTCGTTTAAGCAAGGTCTGCTCAATGGCATATTGTTTATCTTTGTCGGGAAAAGTTTCGGGAATTAAAACAGGTCCCGGATTGATGCAATTTACCTGAATATGAGGTGCAAGCGCTTTTGCCAGTCCGATTGTAAGCGCCATTACACCCGCTTTACTAATGCTGTAAGGCAAATACGAGGGGAAAGGGTGAACGGCTCCGCTATCGCCGATATTGATAATTTTTCCCTCATTACGCTGTAACATTAATTTTGCAACTTCCTGCGAAAGAAAAAAAACGCTTTTTAAATTGAGGGTCATTAACCGATCCCATTGCTCTTCGGAAACGGAACCGAAAGGGGTTTTGAAAAAGATAGCGGCGTTGTTGACCAGAACATCGATTCTCCCATAAACGGCGTAAACTTCCTGCGCCAACCGGACGCCGTTTTGCGGATTATTGAGATCGGCTTTGAACAACCTTACCTGCCCGCCTTTGCGTTCTATTACTTGTTTGAGCTCTGACGCCTGTTCGTCGCTTGAGTTGTAATGGCAGCAAACTACGGCGCCTGCTTCAGCCATTTGCAGGGATATGGCGCGTCCTATCCGAACGGCTCCGCCGGTAATTAAAACAATGCGATCTTTTAAGTTCATTTTTCCGAGTCCTGCAGGATATTGATTTATTGATTATTCCCGGTGAAAATTTTGTAAAAACGGATTTTTTTGTTTTTCAATGCCAATGGTCGTTTCAGGTCCGTGTCCCGAATGAACTATGGTATCGTCTGGGAGCGTTAATAATTTTTCTCGAATGGAAGTCATTAACACTTTGTAGTCTCCGCCGTAAAGGTCTGTTCGTCCGATGGATTCTTTAAAGAGCACGTCTCCCACAAAAACATGTCCGTCCGAATAGATGCAAATACTTCCGGGACTGTGTCCGGGGGTGTGTAAAATTTTAAAATTCAAATTCCCCAGTTGAAAAGTTTCTCCGTCTTTCAAAAATCCGTTAACTTCCGGCACCGGAGAGGCTTCAAATCCGAAAAACAGAGCCTGTTCTTTTAAGGTTTCCAACAAAGGAAGGTCGTCTTCGTGAATATAAAAAGGAACATTAAAATGCTCTTTAATTACGAATAAATGTCTGGTGTGATCGATATGATTATGAGTGTTTATTATTCGGGTAGGCAGCAACTTGTTTCTTTCGATTTCAGCGATAATTTTATCGGGTTCGTCACCGGGATCGATTAAAAAGCATT
>JAJRSN010000265.1 GCA_024278715.1 Calditrichota bacterium | reverse complement strand
AGCTCATTGATTTTTTCCGCCGCACCCACGCCCGCCGCCACAGCCGCCGTAATAAAAACATTGGAAATTATCGAAAACGAACCCGAACACATGCAGCGGTTACGTGAAATCAGCGAAAAAATGCGCAGAGAGTTTAAAAATCTGGGATTCGATATTGGCTCCAGTAAGGACACCCCGATTATTCCCATTTACATCCGTGATGACGACAAAACATTCTATTTCTGGAAACGTTTGTTTGAAGAAGGGGTTTACTCCAATGCCGTTATCAGTCCGGCTGTCGCTCCGGATCAGGCGCTAATCCGCACCAGTTTTATGTCAACCCACACCGACGAAGACCTGGAGAAAATCCTGGAAATCACTAATCGCGTCGGGAAGGAACTCGGTCTTATTTAATATGAGGATTTAAAAAATGGCTGTCGAAGTTTTTGCCGTTCGCACTAAAAAAGAACGGAAGCAATTCATTGACTTTGAATGGAAGATTAACGCAAACACACCCAATTGGGTCAGCCCGCTGCGCATGGAACGTGCGGATATGTTAAACCCCAAGAAAAATCCGTTTTTCCAACACGCCGAAGCGGAACTTTTTTTAGCAAAAAAAGACGGGGAGATTGTGGGCAGAATAGCGGCGATTAAAAACGACAATCACAATCGCTTCCACAACGACAAGGCAGGCTTTTGGGGATTTTTCGAATCAATCAACGATCAACAGGTGGCAAACGCTCTTTTTCAAGCCGCGGCTGACTGGCTAAAGGGAAAGGGTCTCGATTCCATGCTCGGTCCAATGAATCCCTCAACTAACGATGAATGCGGTTTACTCATCAAAGGCTTTGATACCCCTCCTTATATCATGATGACGCACAACCCCGACTATTACCCCGCCCTGGTCGAAGGCTTCGGGCAAACCAAGGCTAAAGATCTTTACGCATGGCTGCTTTCCACGGAAATGGCTTTAAAAAATATTTCCGAAAAAATGATACGGGTGGCTGAAAAAATAAAAGAGCGGCACAGCATTACCTTCCGAACGGCAAATTTAAAAAAACTCGATCAGGAAGTGAAACTGATAAAAGAAATTTATAATGACGCCTGGAGTAAAAATTGGGGCTTTGTGCCGTTCACCGACGCCGAAATTGACCATCTGGCGGATCAACTGAAACCCATTGTTGACGAAGACCTTTTGATTATTGCCGAAAAGGGCGACGAACCGATTGCTTTTGTTTTAACCATACCCAACCTAAACGAAATTTTACAAAAAATCCCAAACGGTCGTCTTCTTCCCTTTGGTATTTTCAAATTATTATTCGGAATGAAAAAGATTAAGACCGTGCGGGTTATAACGCTTGGGGTTAAGCGGAAATATCAGCATCTCGGGCTGGGAGCGATTTTTTACATCGAGACTATTCAGCGCGCCGATAAAAAGGGGTACACCTGGGGCGAGCTTTCATGGATATTAGAAGATAATCATCCGATGAATAGCGCAATTCAGACCTTTGGTTCGGAACTTTACAAAACATATCGAATTTATTCCTATCCGTTACAATAAAAAAATCCGCCTGACCAGCGGATTTTTTTAAATAAATAGCGGATTAATATTCATCTTCGTTATAATAATCCTCATTGGATGTAAACGCCGTGGAATTGTATTTTTTCTCTTTTTTGCAGAAATCGAAAAATTCACAATCCTGACAATCAAAATCATCGCAAGTAACCATATCTTCGCAAGTACCGTTCAAATCCAATGTAATGGATTCTTTGTAGCAAAGCGCATCATGATTATAATGGCAATCCGAGCACCCACAAGTTAAGTTCTCATGATAACTCATAAGTTTCACCTCCTTACAAAAGAAAGCCTGTATCTAATTATAATTTTTTTTGTCGTGCTTTCTGAGGTAATTACTCCCCTCCTCTAAAAGCTTTTTTTCTTCTTCCGTTAAATTCAAATAGCCTACGCGGTTAATTTTGTCTAATAACTCGTCGATCACTCTTCGATAATATTCCACCTTGTCTTCGCCGCCTCCTTTTGTGTATTTCATTCTGGTGCGGTCGGTTTTGGTTTTTATTTGACTAAAGCTATCTTTGATTTTGTAAAACAGATACCAGTATTTTAAGTAGATATATCCGATTACAATACCGCCGAGATGAGCGGCGTGAGCAATGCCGTCGCCATAGGAACCGAATGTGGAAAAGAATGAGATCAGCGCCAAAAAAGCCATAAAGTATTTAATTTTAACCGGAAACAAAAAGTAGATGTAAATATAACGGTTGGGGTAACGCAGGGCATAAGCAAGCATAACGCCGTAAACAGCTCCCGAGGCTCCGATTGTGGGGCTTGAAGAAAGAACGATGTTTAAGATTCCTGCGCCTATCCCGGTAATAAAATAATATTTTAAAAATTCGCGGGTGCCCCATTCACGCTCCAGCTCCGCGCCAAACATCCACAAGAACAACATATTTAAAAAGACATGCATAAATCCGTTGGGATCGTGCAAAAACATGTAAGTAACAAGCTGCCAGATCTTAAACTGATAGACGACGCCAATCCGATCCAGGGCAAATTGCTGCAGCATAAAGGTTCTTAGCCCATAGTTCATTATCATCATAAACCAGATGATTGCGTTGGCGAAAATAATGTTCTTTACAGCGGGCGGCAACATTCCGCCCGGGCGAAGCCGATAAGGTCCGTTATTGTACATAATGTTTTTTCTTTATTTAGTTTACATCAACTTGGTAACGTCAATGGATTTAAAAAGTTTCTTCCTTAATTCCTTTTCATTCAAGGTTTTTTCGGCAAGCCCTTTTCCTCAATTTATTAACCGTTAATATGCTTTTGCAAAAATTACCCTGCCTTCCGATTCGGATCCGCAGATAATGCACTTGCCTTTTTCCTCTTCCCGATCAAAGGGAATATTCCGAATAGTCGCTTTGGTATCGTCTTTAATTTTGGCTTCGCATTCGGGATTAGCGCACCAGTGGCTTTTTACAAAACCGCCTTCTTCTTCTATTGTCTTCTTAAATTCCTTATAGTCATCGACAATATGAGTATATTCTTGCTGGAACTTACGAGCATTTTCCAGCATTTCCTTTTGCATTCTTTCAAGCGTCCCGCGGACGGTTTCCAAAACCCCGTTTTTCGGGATAAATTCTTTTTTCATCAAATCTCTGCGTACCATTACCATGCCGTTTTTAGCCACGTCTTTAGGTCCTATTTCCAAACGCACCGGGATGCCCTGCAATTCCCATTCCGCGAATTTGTAACCCGGCTTATACTGGTCGCGATCGTCGAGGATAACTGTAAATTCTTTACCGAGCGTCTCTTTTACCTCGTTAGCGTAAGCAAGAACCTGTTTTTTCTCCTCTTCGCCCCTCCAAATAGGAACGATGACAATTTGCCGCTGGGCGATTTTAGGAGGCAATACCAAACCGTTATCATCGGCGTGGGTCATAATCAGTGCGCCCACCAGACGGGTGCTTACTCCCCACGAAGTTGCCCAGACGTACTGCAGTTTTCCGTCTTTGTCCTGAAATTTGACATCAAAAGCCTTGGCAAAATTTTGTCCCAAATTATGCGATGTTCCGGCTTGCAACGCTTTGCGGTCCTGCATCATGGCTTCGATGGAATAGGTGTGCAAAGCGCCGGCAAATTTTTCGGCTTCGCTTTTTTTACCCGCAATTACAGGAATTGCCAAATATTCTTCCGCAAATGTTTTGTAGATTTTTAAGATTTTAAGCGCTTCTTCCTCGGCTTCTTGGTAAGCGGCGTGAGCTGTGTGACCTTCTTGCCATAAAAATTCGGAAGTTCTTAAAAACAGCCTTGTACGCAGTTCCCAGCGCATTACGTTTGCCCACTGATTAATAAGAATCGGTAAATCGCGATAGCTCATTATCCACTTTTTGTACATGCTCCAGATGATCGTTTCGGAAGTGGGGCGAATATAGAGTCTTTCTTCCAATTCCTGCCCGCCGCCGATAGTCACAATGGCGCATTCGGGAGAAAAGCCTTCCACATGCTCGGCTTCTTTGCGCATAAAACTTTCGGGAATGAGCAACGGAAAATAGGCATTTACATGACCGGTCTCTTTAAACATGCGGTCCAGATTTTGTTGAATCATTTCCCAAATAGCGTAACCGTTGGGACGAATGACCATCGCACCCTTAACCGGAGAATAATCCGCTAATTTTGCCTGTAATACAACATCGGTGTACCAGCGTGAATAGTCAACATTGCGTGGGGTAATCTTTTCAGCCATAGATGCCTCTTTTATTTTCCTCTTTTAGTTAAATTAGTTAACAGAGTCTTTATTAAATCTGTTTCTATCGATAGGCGAAGGGATCGGGTAAGAAGATTACAACAATAAAAATCGGCGATTAAATAACCGTAGCCATAAATTCTTTTTTGCGCTTCTTGCTCCAATTTCTAAATTACCGACCTGTGCGTTAAACCTGTATCAATTTGTGCGCCTGGAGGGAATCGAACCCCCAACCTTTGGAACCGGAATCCAACGCTCTATCCAATTGAGCTACAGGCGCGCTTTACGATTCTGAAGTGGACGCAAATTTATTCTTTCAAAGTTTTAAAGTCAAGTAAAATTCGGGTTTTTTACAAAATATTAATCCCCGACATTATTTACTTGTTATGAAGCTTAGTTATCTTCTGCAAATCCCGATTTCTACCGATCAAAACAAGAACATCATTTTCTTTGAAAATCGTATTGGCGTCGGGATTGTTGTTAATAATCGGAGGCAATTGTCTGCCGTCTTTTCCCTCCTGCGGAGTATGAATAGCTATCAGGTTAACGCCGAATTTTGATCTTAACTCCAATTCAGCCGGCGTTTTTCCGACAAACACCTCCGGCACCTGAATCTTTGCCGCCACGGTTTCTCCGCCAATGTAAGTAATGTCCAATAATCCCTGATGCATCAAACGATACGATAACCGCTCGGCTGCTTCCATTTCCGGAGTAATGACCAGATCAACTCCCACCGCCTGTAAAATTTTTGCCTGGGTCGGATTCGAGGATCTGGCGATTACGGTTTTTACACCCAATTTTTTCAAATGGACCGCGGCTAACAGATTCGATTCAAAATTCTCTCCGATGCAGACGACCCCCACATCAATATCTTCGACGCCGATGCTGCCGAGGGCTTTTTCGTCCATCGCGTCCAGACGAATGGCATAAGTTACCTGATCCTGTATCTCTTCAACTAATTCCATTTTTTGGTCCACGGCAATTACTTCAGCGCCTTTTTCAATCAAACTGACCGCCAATTCGCGTCCAAAAATTCCCAAACCGATAATTAAAAATTTATTCATTTTTTACTCCGACGTTTAAATTCGTTAAGCGTTAAGCGTATATGGGTTAATCGTTAATCGTAATGCGTAATGCGTAATGCGTAATGCGTAATGAGTTATCTTCATCATTGCTCAAAATCTTAAATAATCCAGCCAAGTTATTTTTTGGAAAATAAAAAAGCATTTAACCCTTAAAAAAACATTCCACTATTTTCTACCTACTACCTACTGCTTATTGCTTATGCTTACTGCCTACTACTCCTGCCCTCTGCTCTCTGCCCTGTGCTT
>JAJRSN010000264.1 GCA_024278715.1 Calditrichota bacterium | reverse complement strand
GATTATTCTCACTGGCAGGCGAAAACAAGTCTGGCTCAGTGGCTTTACAATCAAAAAATTCCGGCAATTTCCGGCATCGACACACGCGCCCTGACCAAACGAATCCGCGAAAAAGGCGTGATGTTAGCCAAGTTGATCATCGGCGACGGCGACCGCGATTTTTACGATCCCAATAAAGAAAATCTTGTGCCAAAAGTTAGTATTAAAAAACCCGAACTTTACGGCAAGGGAAAAACACGCGTTGTTGTGGTTGACTGCGGCTGCAAACACAGTATTCTAAACGAATTGATCCGACGGGATATCGAAGTGCTGCGCGTACCATGGGACTATCCCGCAGAAGACGAAAAAGCGGACGGCATCCTCATTTCCAGCGGACCCGGCGACCCCGCCTTGTGTAACGAAACCGTCGAACATACGAAAAATATCTTAAACAAAGGCATCCCGACGTTTGGCATTTGCCTGGGACATCAAATAATGGCGTTGGCAATCGGCGCCAAAACGTACAAAATGAAGTACGGGCACCGCAGTCAAAATCAGCCGGTCGTTAACAGACAAACCGGTCGGGCTTACATTACTTCGCAAAATCACGGCTTTGCGGTTGACGAATCCACCATCCCTGCGGACTGGCAGCCGTTTTTTTCCAACATTAACGATCAAACCAGCGAAGGTCTTATCCACAGCTCCGGACGGTTTATGAGCACCCAGTTCCACCCGGAAGCTTCGCCGGGTCCGACGGACACCCGTTTTTTGTTTGACCGCTTTATCGGGATCATTAAATCCTAATTATTGAACTCAGGAGTAATTAAAAAAGGTGAAAAAAGGCAAATACAAAAAAGTTCTGATTTTAGGTTCCGCCGCTTTAAAAATAGGCGAAGCCGGAGAATTTGATTATTCGGGAAGCCAGGCTATTAAAGCCTTAAAAGAAGAAGGCATTTACACCGTTTTGGTGAATCCAAATATTGCCACGATCCAGACCTCCGAACATCTGGCGGATCGGATTTACTTTTTGCCGGTGACGGTTGAATTCGTGGAAAAAGTGATCGAAAAGGAGCGACCGCAGGGCATTCTGCTCAGTTTTGGCGGACAAACCGCGCTGAACACCGGGCTGGAACTTTACCGGCGCGGCATCCTTAAAAAATACGACGTGGAAGTGCTCGGCACTCCGCCGCAAACGATCATCGACACGGAAGACCGCGAGCATTTCATCACCCGTCTTTCGGAAATCGGGGTTAAAACCGCGCGCAGCAATGTAGCCACCACGGTTAAGCAGGCGTTAAATGTCGCCCAAAAAATCGGCTATCCGGTAATGGTTCGCGTCGCCTACGCGTTAGGGGGATTGGGTTCGGGCTATTGCGCCAATGACGAAGAATTGATCGCGAAGGCGAGCAGAGCCCTGACGCTGGCGCCGCAAATTTTGGTCGAAGAATATTTGCACGGTTGGAAAGAGATAGAATACGAGGTCGTCCGCGACCGCGAAGATAATTGCATCACCGTGTGCAACATGGAAAACTTTGATCCCATGGGCATTCACACCGGCGAGAGCATTGTGGTGGCTCCCAGCCAGACATTGAGTAACGAAGAATATCATCGACTGCGTGAAATCGCCATCAAGGTGGTGCGCCATTTGAAAGTGGTGGGAGAGTGTAACATTCAATACGCCTTAAATCCCGAGACGTCCGATTACCGAGTAATCGAGGTCAACGCCCGCTTATCCAGAAGCTCCGCTTTGGCTTCCAAGGCTACCGGTTATCCGCTGGCTTTTGTGGCTGCCAGGTTAGCGATCGGCTACACGCTCCCGCAGCTTAAGAACAGCGTTACCAAAACCACATCTGCTTTTTTCGAACCGGCTCTGGACTATGTTGTGGTTAAAATTCCGCGCTGGGATTTAAAGAAATTTCGTCTTGTTTCCCGCAAAATCGGCTCCGGCATGAAGTCCGTCGGCGAGGTGATGGCAATCGGACGTCATTTTGAAGAGGCGTTGCAAAAGGGATTGCGCATGCTGGAAATCGGCGCTTTAGGTTTGGTGGGAAACGAAAATTTTAAATTTGAAGACGTTACCGATGAGCTGCGCGCGCCGACCGAGGAGCGCATTTTCGCCATCATGCAAGCCTTTGAACACGGCTTTACCGTGGAAGAAATTCATCAACTTTCGCAAATCGATCACTGGTTTTTGTTTAAACTGCAAAAGGTGGCTCAAATTGCGCGCGAATTATCTTTGTTTAAAGATCACCGCCCGCCCGAACATTTGTTAAAACGAGCCAAACAAGCGGGATTCTCCGATGTGCAAATCGCCCGTTTGTGCAAAACCGGCGAAGAAGAAGTGCGCAACTGGCGGCTTAACGACGGTTTGGTGCCCTTCATCCGCCAGATTGACACCATGGCTGGGGAATATCCGGCAAAAACAAATTATCTGTACCTTAGCTACAACGGAACCGAAGATGACGTAAGCTCCGACGGACAGGACGGTGTTTTGATTCTGGGTTCCGGATCGTACCGCATCGGCAGCTCGGTGGAATTTGACTGGTGCGCCGTTAATTCCGCCATGACTCTGAAAAA
This sequence comes from Calditrichota bacterium, assembly GCA_024278715.1. GTDB lineage: Bacteria > Calditrichota > Calditrichia > Calditrichales > Calditrichaceae > Caldithrix. Next base: position 3,021 of record JAJRSN010000264.1, on the reverse strand, counting down.
TCTGGGCTATCAATCCGTAATGCTCAATTACAACCCGGAAACGGTCAGCACGGATTACGATCAGTCGGACATGCTTATTTTTGACGAAATCTCTCTGGAAACCATCATCGAAGTCTTTCGCAAATTAAAACTCAAAGGCGTCGTTATTTCGGTCGGCGGTCAAATTCCCAATAATTTAGCCACGGCTTTAGACAACGCGGGAATCCCCGTTTTAGGCACCTCCGCCCGCGATATCGACAAGGCTGAAAACCGCCATAAATTTTCTGCTTTATTGGACCGCCTTAAAATCGATCAACCGCTGTGGAAAGAGCTCACCTCTTTAAATGAGGCGATATCCTTTGCTCATCAGGTGGGTTATCCGGTTCTGGTTCGACCCTCTTACGTATTAAGCGGCGCAGCCATGGCTGTGGCGTCAAACGACGACGAATTAAAAGCCTATCTCGAAAAAGCGGTAAGACTTTCTCCGCAGCATCCCACGGTTATCAGCAAGTATCTGGTAAACGCCAAAGAAATCGAAATCGACGCCGTGGCTCGAAACGGCGAACTAATGGCTTACGCCATTTCGGAACACGTGGAAAACGCGGGCGTGCATTCCGGCGACGCCACGCTGGTTTTTCCTCCCCAGCGTCTGTATCTGGAAACCATCCGCAAAACGCGCCAAATCGCCGCTCAAATCGCTTCTGCGCTGCACATTCACGGACCGTTCAACATCCAGTTCATCGCCCGCGACAACGAGGTTAAAGTGATTGAGTGCAACCTGCGGGCTTCGCGGAGTTTTCCCTTTGTTTCAAAAATTCTCAAATACAATTTCATCGATCTCGCCACACGCATCATGCTAGGAGCGCCGGTGGAACGCCCCGACCGCTCTCTATTCGAACTCAATTATGTGGGCGTAAAGGCTCCGCAGTTTTCTTTTACGCGCCTCGAAGGAGCGGATCCCGCTCTCGGAGTGGAAATGACCTCAACCGGCGAAGTCGCCTGCCTTGGAGACGACTTTTACGAGGCGTTCTTGAAAGCTCTGCAGGCTGTGGGTTTTCGCTTCCCTTTTAAAAACGTGCTGCTCTCCACCGGCACCATCGCCTCAAAGGCTGAATTGCTGGAACCCATCCGCCAACTGCACCAACAGGGAGTAAAGCTTTACGCTACGGGCGGAACGGCAAAATTTCTGCGTCAAAACGGATTGCCGGTAACGCGGCTGCACTGGCCTCTGGATCAAAAAAAACCCAACGCCCTCGATTACATCAAGGAAGGGAAAATCGATCTGGTGATCAATATTCCCAAAAATTTTCAAAAAGACGAACTGACCAACGGCTATTTGATTCGCCGGGCAGCCGTTGACTACAATAAAATCCTGATCACCAACCGCCAAATCGCCATGCGCATGATCGAAGCCATCCAAAACAAAGGTCTGGACAACCTGCAAATTAAAAGCTGGAACGAATATATCTGAAAATATTTTCCGGAAATTCGTTCTTCGGGTAAAATAATTTTCCTTCAACTCTTGACTTTTTGGATTCTGTTTCCGATATTTAACCAGATGGTTAAATTAAAGAGTTGAATATTATGGTTGAACCAATTGGTCCAAAAGAAGAACACATCCTGAACATCGCCATGCAGGTGTTTGTCGAAAAAGGGTGGCACGGGACAAAGATGCAGGAAATTGCCGACAGAGCTGGCGTTAACAAAGCCATGCTCCACTATTATTTCCGCAGCAAAGAACGTTTGTACTCCACTATTTTTCGCCAGCTTTTTATGAAGTACATGAGTTCCTTAAGCGATTCTTTCCAGCCCGAGCAAGATTTTGCCTCCACGCTTAAGCAATTCATCAACAGATTTTTAGACATGCTGCGCGACAATCCCCAGCTTCCGATGTTCGTCGCCCGCGAACTAAGCGAAGGCGGCGCCATTGTTCAACAATGCATCCGCGAGCTTGTACAAGACGGCAAGCTTCAAACCCCGCACAAATTTATCGCCGAAATAAAAAAAGCCGAAGCGCGCGGCGAAATTGAACCCATGGAAGAACCCGTTCACTTTTTGTTTACTTTAATCGGCTCCTGCGTCTATTTTTTTCTTGCCGGACCGATTATCAAACCACTCTTCCCCGGTATTCTTTCCGATTCCGACGATTTTTTGGAAAAACGAAAAGAAGCTATTTTTAAGCACCTCTATTTTGGCATCAAAAAACGAGGAGACAATACATGAGCGGACGTAAGTATTTTATTCGGACCGCCTTAATCTTTCTGCTTTCACTCGCTCCGCTGTTCGGACAGAATTTAAAACAGGTAGTCGAATTGTCCTTAAAACAAAACAAGCAGCTTCAGGCTCAGAAACAGGCTTACAAAAAATCGCGATTAGAAGCCAGGGCGGTTTTTCGTCAGACCCTGCCCTCAATCGATTTTAAGGCTTCGTACCGGCATGTTACCGTTGTTCCGGAAATAGAATTCCCGGCGTTTTTTCCGGGCGCCGCCGTCCCTCCAATCCGTTTGGGCGTGTACGATACTTATGAAAGCGGAATTACAGCCAGTTATGTTTTGTTCAGCGGATTCGCATTGAAAAACAAAGTTCGATTGATGACGCAAAAAGCGGACCTGGAAAACCTTAATTTTACTCAAAAACAGAAACAGATTGTTTTTCAGGTTATTGCGGCTTACCGGCAGGTGCAGGGCGGACAACTGGAAATTGACGTTCTTAACGCTTCCCTGGAAAGAGTACAATGGCAGATCAGGCGTTTACGGTCTTTGGTCAAACAGGGTATGGCGCTTTCGCTGGACACGCTTTCTTTGACGCTGGCGCGTTTGAATATCCGCCAGCAGTTGATTGCCGCCCGCGGAAAATTAGCCACCGCGCGACAGCAATTGAATCAACTGGTCGGGCGGAAGGTCGAAGTCCAGCCTTTTACTCCGCCGGAAACGTTAATATTAAACGCCGAGCCGCTGGTCGAACAGATGGACGCCTACCGGCAGTTAGATCAGCAAAACAAGATGCAAACGACAAACCTGAAATTAACCCGATCGGCTTATT
>JAJRSN010000263.1 GCA_024278715.1 Calditrichota bacterium | reverse complement strand
GTCGGAATTAGGGATAGGTTATGACGGCGACGCGGACAGGATTGGCGTGATCGATGAAAACGGGCAGATAATTTGGGGCGACCGCCTGATGATTATTTTCAGCCGCGATATTTTGAAGACGCATCCGGGCGCGCCGATCATCTTTGAAGTCAAATGTTCTCAGGCTCTTCCCGAAATGATCGAAAGATTCGGCGGCAAACCCATAATGTGGCGCACAGGTCATTCCAATTTAAAGAAAAAAATGAAAGAGACCGGAGCGCCCTTAGCCGGAGAAATGAGCGGACATCTCTTTTTCGCCGATCGTTATTTGGGTTATGACGACGCAATTTACGCTTCCGCCCGAATGGTGGAGCTTGTCTCACGCAGCAATAAAAAGGTTTCCGAATTGTTATCCGATGTGCCCGAATATTTTTCCACCCCGGAAATCCGCGCCGAAGTCGAATCCGATGAAGTGAAGTTTAAAATGGCGGAAAAGGCGAAAGAATATTTCTCCCGAAATTACGACGTTAACGATATCGACGGGGTACGGATTCATTTCGGAGACGGATGGGGATTGGTGAGGGCGTCGAACACGCAGCCGGTTCTGGTTCTGCGTTTCGAAGCGCGCACCAAAGAACGCCTTGAAGAAATCAAAAGCACCGTAATCAACAAATTGAAAGAATTCGGTTCCATTAATCTTTAAAAAATTAAAGAGGCGGGCTTTGGCGCCTCTTTCTTTAACAATGAAACAATGGTTGTTTAAAACGGACGGAGAGGCAGCGGTCGAGAATTTTCGCTTTGTAAAAAGTTTTTGTTAAATAAAGGGGCAGGCATGGAAAAAAGGGTTAAATTCTCAATTTGGTATTACCTTTTAATCATTGCTCTTATCTTTCTTTTTGATTTGTTCTTTTTTTCGGGACCGCAGGTTCGGGAAATCTCTTACAAAACATTCAGGGATTACCTGAATCAGGAAAAAATCGAAAACGTGGTGATTACCCGCGATAAAATTTTCGGTTTGCTAAAGGAAGCCGACACTTTAAAACAGGCACAGATTCATAAAGCCAAATCGGAAGATTTTAAACCGGCTTTAAAACATACTCCCTGGCATTTGAATCTGGAAAAATATGCCAAGGATTATGAAAAGCGGATTAAACGTCAATTTACCGTGATTCGTCTGGAAGACCGGAATCTTATTGAAGATTTGCAGAAGCATGGGGTGGATTACCGCGGTAAGTTGGCTACCGACTGGTTTACGAATTTTCTTTTGAACTGGATTATTCCGTTCGCAATTCTTTTTATGCTTTGGGGATACTGGTTCCGCAGAATGGGCAAGGGTCCCGGCGTGTTGAATATCGGTAAAAACAAGGCGAAAATTTACGAATTTGATCCCGAAAAACGAGTTACCTTTGCCGAAGTTGCCGGGATTGACGAGGCGGTCGAAGAAGTTAAGGAGGTTGTCAACTTTTTAAAGGAGCCTCGTAAATACACGCGTTTGGGCGCGCGACTGCCCAAAGGGATTCTTTTGGTTGGTCCTCCGGGCACGGGAAAGACTTTGCTGGCGCGTGCGGTTGCCGGAGAAGCGGGCGTTCCGTTTTTTAGTATGAGCGGTTCCGATTTTGTGGAGATGTTTGTGGGGGTGGGCGCCGCGCGCGTGCGCGATCTTTTTGCGGAAGCGAAAGCCAAGGCGCCGTGCATAATTTTTATCGACGAGCTCGATGCCATCGGCAAGAGCCGCGCCGGTAAGGTTACGATTGGCGGCGGTTATGACGAACGCGAAAATACCCTTAACCAGTTGCTCATCGAAATGGACGGCTTTGATCCGCAGGCGGGAATCATCATCATGGGCGCGACCAACCGACCCGAGATTTTAGACCCTGCGCTGTTACGCCCCGGACGATTCGATCGGCAGATTTTGGTCGATCGCCCCGATTTTAAGGGTCGCGTGGATATTTTAAAAGTCCACACCCGCAATCTGATTTTAGCCGATGACGTGGATCTGGAAAAAATCGCCGCCATGACCCCGGGCTTTGTGGGCGCCGATCTGGCAAATTTGTGCAACGAAGCCGCTCTTTTGGCTTCAAGAGTGGGACACGACAGGGTGACCATGGGAGACTTTCAGGCGGCATTTGAACGGGTGGTGGCGGGTTTGGAAAAGAAAAACAGGGTCATTAATCCGCAGGAAAGAAAAATTGTCGCCTACCACGAATCGGGACATGCGATTGTGGGCTATTTAACGCCGGGCGCGGAAGAGGTGCAAAAAGTTTCCATCGTGCCGCGCGGACTCGGCGCGCTTGGTTACACATTGCAAACGCCTACCGAAGACCGCTTCTTAATGTCCAAAAGCGAGTTGCTGGGTAAAATAAAAGGTCTGTTGGGCGGACGCGCCGCCGAACAAATCGTATTCGGAGAAATATCCACCGGCGCTTCCAATGATCTGGAACGGGCGACCAAAATTGCCCGCAGCATGATCGTGGTTTACGGAATGAGCAAACGCCTCCCGAACTTCTCTTTGGTGCAGGGAACGGCGGGTCAGTTTCTGGACCAGGGACCCGAACTTACGCCCCATTCGGAAAAAGTCGAACAGATAATCGACGAAGAGGTGCTTGAGATCATCGGTCAATGCTACAACGAAGCTCTGGAATTGTTACGGAAGTACAGAGAAAAATTAGACAAGATGGCAAATCGGTTGCTGGAAAAAGAAAACATCGATGCGAATGATGTGAAGGAGATATTGACCGCAGATTAACCTGATTTCACAGATTGCGCTGATTTAATAGAGATTCTGCGTTTGAACTTTCGGCGTTTAAATCAGAGAATTTTTTTACGTTTCAGTTTTCATTTTAAATTGAATTTGCTTTGCGCACTTTGCGTCTCCTTTGTGTCCTTTGCGGTTATTATTTACCCCATATTAGACCGCAGATTAACCTGATTTCACAGATTGCGCAGATTTAGGAGAGGCTTTTCTTTTTGATTTTCAGCGCTTAAATCGGAGGATTGTTTTTTTTTAAATTCCGATCGCGTATAAAATAAAAATTACAATGCGAGACAATAGAAATATTGTGTGATGACCTGTTGATATCTATTGAAATGTTTTTAAAAAATAAAAAAGCCGGAAAGTTTCCGGCTTTTTTATCGGGTTAATGTTAACGGCGACCGCCGC
>JAJRSN010000262.1 GCA_024278715.1 Calditrichota bacterium | reverse complement strand
TCCCGAGCAAGCCGCGCGGTCGGACGCCATGGATATGCGGCGAACAAAAAGTAAACAAGAACGGCTTAACCCAAAAATGCTTCGGGTTACTTTAAAAGAATTCCTGATCGAAGAACAAATTTTTATTACGGGCTAACTCAATAACTTCTTTTGCCTGTTTCGCATTCAGCGTAAAAGATTTTTCGCACAGTACGGCTTTGCCGTGTTCAAGACAGAGCAAAATATCTTCATAATGACGACCGTGCGGGGTTGAAATGTAAACAACCCGTACTCGATCATTTTTAACGAGGTCCTCATAGCTGCCGTGGTGATACTTTACTCCGAATTTTTGGGCAAAACTTCGGGCTTTTTCCGCATCCCGTGATCCGACTGCAATTAATTCGGCGTCTTCAACAAAACGTAAACCTTCGGCAAAACTATGGGCAATGCCTCCGATACCCATAATTCCCCATTTGATTTTTTCTTCCATTTTACTTCCTTTCGGTAAAAAACCGGGAATCTGCAAACAAGGTTCGTATTCTCCTTCCTCCCGAGCAAGCCGCGCGGTCGGACGCCATGGATCTGCGGCGAATAAAAAGTAAACAAGAACGGCTTAACCAAAAAATGCTTCGGGTTACTTTAAAAGAATTCCTGATCGAAGAACAAATTAACGCGCTTAACTCCCTCTATCCGCCGCAGCTTTTTAATAAACGCGCCGTGGTCGATTTTGTGTTTTAAAATCACATAAAACGATAGCTCAAGGTCGCCGTTTTCGCCGAGGGATTTCGCATTGATCAAACGATAGTTTCGGCAATATTCATCCATCACGGGCTGATAAAGCAGTTCTTCGTCTCCGGCGCTTGCGCTCAATATAAATTGCAGCAAAAACTCCTTTTTGGTGGGAATCATTAAATCGGTTTTTTTTAACAGCACAGCAACAAGCCCAATTCCGACCGCGCCGCCCAACGCCAGTTTATGAAGCCCCACCCCGGCAGCCATGCCTATTGTCAATGCAAAAAAGATAAACACAATGTCTTGAGTCTCTTTTACAGCGGTGCGGAATCGGATAATGGACATGGCGCCGACCAATCCGAAAGCCCGCGCCAAATTATTTCCGATAACCATAATCACAAGCGAGGTTATCATTGCCAGCACTATCAACGAGTTAACAAAGGTGTTCAGATAACCCGGACCTTCATACGTTTTTCTGTAAAAATAGGCGACAATTAATCCGCCGATAAAAGCTACCGCTAAATTTTTCAAGCCGTCCTGTAAAGAAATATTCCATTGAAATATTTGATACATGTCCTGAAACATGGAGCGCCTCTCTTTTACAAATTTGGAATCATTTTTACCTTTCTCGGACATAAAATTCTTCGGGAAAGGTTAATCTTATTTTAAATAAACGCCAATACATTCCGGCGGTGCATTACTCCGAAATACCGCTCCGACTCCAGGCAGATGGTGTATTTGGACAACGCCTGCCGATAAAGCTGATATTTATGAATCAACCTATTCAGCCACCCGGGAAAGCCGTCGAGGAACTTGACTTCCAGAATAAAAAAATCATTCATCACTATTTGCGAAAAATCGTCGCTAAACATATCGGTTGTTTTGGGGAACAATCGATAGCGTAAGTTTTTATCCAATGTAATCCGCAAATCGCTGTTGTAATTTCCGATCAGCGGCTCCCGATCATAAACAACCAAAGCGGTGGGAATTAAATTACTTCTGAAAACATGATGCAAAAAATATTCGGCATTTCGCCTCGCTTCTTTGAACCCTTTTAAATTTTCGACAACAAGATCAGGATTTCCTTCTTCAAGAAATTCCGTCACATCTTTCAAATAAATGGGTGCTCTGTTTTTCCAAACGTAATTTTCCCATTTCCGCTTAATCTCTAAAAACACCAGACTTTCGGAATCTCCGCAGTCGTAGGCGCGGATGCGTAATTTTTTCCGATACAATAATCCCTGGATTTTTTCGTGATAAAACTGCAGACGATAGGTATCGAAATAGACCGAGCGTACGATATAATCGCTAGTTTCCTGTGGCAGGTAACCGTCTCTGCAGGTAAAAAACAGCAATTCTCTGCGGATCTTTTCCATGAACCGCACCGGAACCAAAAATTTATATTCCATTCGCCTCATTTAAAGCGCCTGTCTGTAAAGCGTTGATTAACGGAAAGACCGCAAAAAGTCCCAGACAATTTGATTGAGCCTTTTGCGCGTCACTACAATTTTGCCTTTTAAAATCATCCCCGGAAATAAAGACCGATCCGAATTGGGAACCAAAGCGTATCCGTAATTAAAATTTTTACCGGCAATGGCTATTGCGGTTGAACTTTTAGTCAAAATTGTACCTTTTTCTATTTGTCCGTTTTCGGGATTTATTAAAGTTATTTCGGAATCTTTTTTCAGAACCGACTGCGCGGATGCCGGCACCATCACAAGGGCTACAAGGTTTTGTATCGAATAAACGTGCAGTAAAGTATCGCCCAGAAAACGGTAAACAACCCGACCGTTAACAGGCGCGATCAAATTCAACGCATTCCGCCGCTTCTTTAATATCGCGAGCCGGTCATTCAGCGCCGCAAGCTGGGCTTTGACGAAATTGATCTGTTGGGTTTTAGCGCCTGTTTCTAAAGCCAAAATTCCGGAACGAATCGCTTCCGCTTCTTTTTGGGCTTTAGTGGTAACAGCCTGCTGCACGTCATATTCTTCCTGAGAAATCAGCTTGTTTTTTAGCAGCTCTCTCTTTCTTTCCAAAATTTGCTTTTCTGCGCTCAATTTAGCCTGAAGCGCTTCCAACCGATGCTGCATCTCTTCGATTAAAGGTTGTTTTTCTCCCGAAGTGTAAACAGTCACTTCCGTTCTCTTCACCAAAATCTCATTTTCCACATCGCTGATTTCCTGATTTAGTAATTCCGAACGGATTACACCCACCGTTTCGCCCGAATCGATCAAAGCGGATTCAAACAGCGATTTTTTCCATTGTAAAGAAATTTGATCGCCGCGTT
>JAJRSN010000261.1 GCA_024278715.1 Calditrichota bacterium | reverse complement strand
GTTCTCAGGCTTTGTTTAAAAGTTTAACGATAATTGCCTTTTGCACGTGCATGCGGTTTTCGGCTTCATCAAATACAATGGACTGCGGTCCGTCAATCACTTCGTCGGTAATTTCTTCGCCGCGATGCGCCGGCAGGCAGTGCATTACCAGGGCGTCTTTGCGGGCGTGGCTCATCAGCCCGCTGTTAATCTGGTAGGGCATAAAGACTTTCCGGCGTTGTTCCGCCTCGGCTTCCTGCCCCATGCTTGCCCAGACATCGGTGTAAACAACATCCGCGTTTTTAACAGCCTGAACGGGATCGTGGATAATTTCGATTTGACTGACTCCTGCGGCGTGGGCTCTGGTCAGAGTTTCGGCATCGGGTTCGTAACCGGACGGCGAGCAAAGCACTAAATGGAAGGGCAGTTTAGACGCCAGATTCACCCACGAATTTGCCACATTGTTGCCGTCGCCGATGTAGGTCACCTTAAGGTCGTTTAAATGACCGCGATGCTCAAGCACAGTGTAAATATCAGCCATGATCTGACAGGGATGGTTGTAATCTGTCAAACCGTTAATTACGGGCACCGAGGCATATTCGGCTAATTCCAATATATGAGCGTGCTCGAATAATCGAGCCATGATGATGTTGTTGTAACGCGAGACCACGCGGGCAATGTCTTTTACCGCTTCCCGTTTGCCGATTCCGATATCGTTAGGACTTAAATAGAGAGCGTAGCCGCCTAATTGATACATTCCGGTTTCAAACGAGATGCGCGTACGGGCTGACGGTTTGGCAAAGATCATTGCCATGGTTAAACCTTTGCAAAGATGATGTTCTTCCCGCCGTTTGGTCTTTTCTTTAAGCTCTTTGGTAAGCTCGAAAATGGCTTCCAATTCGTCTTTCGAGTAATCCGCAATGGAAATAAAATCCTTGTTCACAACAACCTCCGTTCGTTGATTTCGATTTTATTGAAAGACAGTAATTTAATATTTGAAAGAGTAAAATGAAACTTTTGAGCACGATTTTTTTTGCGTGCCATTACGCTTTCATTCATTCGCCGGAGCGGGAGCTGCTTTGCCGCCTTCGGGAGAGCGTCGTGTTTTACCGACGTTTAACCTTTCCTGCGCGGACGGAAGGGATATTTATTCTGGAAATTGTAACAGTTTCTGACTATTTTTTATCATTCGTTTGTTCTAATTAAAGAGGAATCAACAATGATTTTCAAATCGATAATCATCTCTTTTGTTTTTTTAATCATCTCGGTTCAGAATGTCCTGCCGGGAAATCACCGCATCAGAGACTATGGCATCAAAATAGGAGTGTTGCAGCCCGGCGCAAAAAATGCAATTGTTGATGTCCACGGAGTAAAGGTCGGTCACTTTACCATGATCCGCGGCGAAAATATCCGCACGGGAGTAACCGCTATTTTACCCCATTCGGGAAATATCTTTCGGGAAAAAGTACCGGCTGCAATTTATATCGGCAACGGATTCGGAAAATTGACCGGTTACAGTCAGGTGAAAGAATTGGGAAACATTGAAACGCCGATTATTTTAACCAACACGTTAAGCGTTCCCACCGCGGCTGACGCCCTGATCGACTACGCTTTATCTTTTGCGGAAAACAAGAATGTTTTTTCTGTGAATCCTGTTGTAGGCGAAACAAACGACGGATGGTTGAATGATATCAGAGGAAGGCATATTACAAAAGCTCAGGTGTTAAAAGCGATTGAGAACGCTACCGCGGATTCGGTGGCGGAAGGAAGCGTGGGAGCGGGAACGGGAACCGTTTGCTTTGGCTTTAAAGGCGGAATCGGCACCTCGTCCCGGAAGCTGCCCGAAAAACTGGGAGGGTGGACTGTAGGCGTTCTTGTGCAGACTAATTTTGGCGGCGTGCTGCAAATCAACGGAGCGCCGGTGGGTGTGGAACTTAATAAATTCTATTTAAGCGGCGAAACGGGAAATTCTCCGGACGGTTCGTGCATGATTGTAGTGGCGACTGATGCGCCGTTGACTTCCAGAAATCTCCTGCGGCTGGCAAAAAGAGCGATTATGGGTCTGGCTAAAACGGGAGGCATAGGCAGCAACGGCAGCGGCGATTACGTGATTGCTTTTTCAACGGCAAAGGAATTGCGCATTCCGTACAAATCAAAATCGAAATTCAGGAGTATAAACGTTTTGCGCAATGATGAAATGTCGCCGCTTTTTATGGCAGTCATCGAAGCGACAGAAGAGGCTATTTTGAATTCGCTGTTCAAAGCCGAAACAACAACCGGCAGAGAAGGGCACACGGTTGAGGCTTTGCCAGTGGAAGAGGTTCTGAAAATTCTGAAAAAATATAACGTTGTTGGCAGGGGGAGTGACAAAGGGACAGAGTGACGAGTAACAGAGTGACAGGTAAAATTAAAGATTAAAGTTCTTACAAGATTAAAGTTCTTACAAAATTAAAGTTCTTACAAAATTAAAGTTCTTACAAGATTAAAGTTCTTACAAGATTAAAGTTCTTACAAGATTAAAGTTCTTTCAAGATTAAAGCGACTACTGAAACAGTGACAAGTTTCAAAGTAAAATTGGACACCAAACGAAAATGAAGAAGAACGCTTAACGAATAACCAATTTAACGACAATAGATTAAATGCCGATAACTCATTACGCATTACGCATTACGCATTACGCATTACGATTACAGGAGAATCCGCTTAACCCTTAACCCTTAACTAAAAAAAGAGCAAATTCATCAATCATCAATCATAAATCAAAAGTCCATTGAACTTTACAGGATATATCTGCTCAGGTCTTCATCCTCCACAATCGATTGCAGTGTGTCGGAAACTATCTTTTTGTCGATTACAATTTTATCCATCTTCTTCTCGGGAATTTCAAACAGAATTTCTTCCAGTAATGTTGACATAATAGTGTGCAATCTGCGCGCGCCGATGTTTTCCGATCGTGAGTTGACCATGGTGGCGATGCGCGCGATTTCGTGGATGGCGTCATCGGTAAAGGATAGTTTTACGCCCTCGGTTTCGAGCATTGCCTGATACTGAATAATCAGGGCGTTTTTCGGTTCGGTTAAAATTCGCACAAAATCATTTTCGGTTAAACTGTTAAGTTCCACGCGAATGGGAAACCGACCCTGCAGCTCTGGTATCAAATCGGATGGTTTGCTTACATGAAAAGCGCCCGCGGCAATAAACAGAATATGATCGGTTTTAACCATGCCGTACTTGGTCAATACCGATGTTCCCTCGACCACAGGCAGTAAGTCGCGCTGAACGCCTTCTCTGGAAACATCGGGACCGTGTTTACCGCTTGATCCTCCGGCAATTTTATCGATCTCGTCCAGAAAGACGATGCCCGAATTTTCAACCCGATGGATGGCGATGCGAATGACCTCTTCCATATCAACTAGCTTTTGCGCTTCTTGCTGCGTCAAAATTTTAAGGGCTTCGGCAACCGTGGTACGGCGCTTTTTTATTTTTTTGGGCATTAATCCGCCAAATAGGTCCTGAATGTTCAGACCCATCTCTTCGATGCCCATGGGAGAAAAAATTTGCATCATGGGCATACTATCAGCCGGCGTGTCGATTTCAACCAGACGATCGTTTAATTGTCCGGCAAGCAATTGTTGTCTTAATTTTTCGCGGGTTCGCTGGTGGCGGAGTTCCAGCTCGTCGTCTTCCTGCATTTCGCCCACGGGTTTTGGCTTATGCGAAATAGGCGGCAGAAGGATATCTAAAATTCGTTCGATGGCGTGTTCTCTGGCTTTGGTTTCAACGGCTTTTGTTTTTTCTTCGCGAACCATCTGCACGCCGATTTCGACCAGATCGCGGATTATCGATTCCACATCGCGACCCACATAGCCGACCTCGGTAAATTTGGAGGCTTCTATTTTAAGGAAGGGCGCTCTGGCAAGTTTGGCAAGACGTCTGCTTATTTCGGTTTTTCCGACGCCTGTAGGTCCGATCAAAATAATATTGTTGGGCATAATCTCTTCGCGTAATTCGGGACGAACCTGTTGTCTGCGCCAGCGGTTACGCAGGGCAATGGCGACCATCTTTTTTGCTTTGTCCTGCCCGATGATATACTTATCCAATTCTTTGACGATTTGTTTTGGCGTTAATTCGGACATTTTTTTAACGGTGTTGTCGGACAATAGTCTTTTTTCATTTTCTTCCATTACAGTACCTCCACCCGAATGTTGTCATTTGTGTAAATGCAAATTTCAGACGCGATTTTTAAAGCCTCGCGGGCAATCTCTTCGGCGTTAAGATCGGAATGGCGTACAAGACTGCGGGCTGCAGCCAGCGCGTAGGGTCCGCCCGAACCGATAGCGGCAATATCGTCGTCAGGTTCGATGATCTCGCCCGTGCCGGAGATAATAAACGTGTATTTCTTGTCCAGTACGGCTAAAAGCGCTTCCAGACGACGCAGGTATTTGTCCGCTCTCCAGTCTTTCGCCAGTTCAACCGCCGCTTTTGCCAAATTGCCCGAATACTGATCAAGCTTTTTCTCGAACCGTTCAAACAAAGTAAAAGCGTCCGCCGCTGCGCCGGCGAAACCGGCTAAAATTTGCTGATTATACAAACGACGTATTTTAGTGGCGGAATGTTTCATTATT
>JAJRSN010000260.1 GCA_024278715.1 Calditrichota bacterium | reverse complement strand
GAAGCGCCGGTTAATATTTTATATCTGTCTTCGAACAGGGTTAAGAATCAGGCTAATCATGTGCGGAACGTGATTAAACTCGGTAAAAACTCACAGGCGCGGGTGATTGAAACGTACCTTTCTATGGATCAATCCCTGCACTTTACCAACACGCTGACAACGGTAAAATTAGAAGAACGTGCTCGTCTCATTCACACGAAAATTCAGAATGAGAGCCTGAACGCCTTTCATGTGGGAAACATTGTTGTCGAACTAAGTTCCGGCTGCCGGTACGTATCAAACAACATAGCGCTTGGCGGTTTTCTTGTTCGAAATAATATTGACGTCAGGTTTGGCGGAGAGAACAGCAAAGCCGTTTTGAACGGACTTTACATGGGGCATAAAAACCAACATATCGACAATAATACATTGATTGATCACGGAGTTTCGAATTGCCAAAGTCACGAACTCTATCAGGGAATTTTGAACGACTCCGCCAGTGCGGTTTTCAGCGGAAAAATTCTCGTTCGTCCCGACGCCCAAAAGACCGACGCCATTCAATCCAACAATTGTCTTTTGCTATCGGATGAAGCGCGTATTGACAGCAAACCGCAGTTGGAAATTTACGCGGACGACGTGCGCTGTACGCACGGCGCCACGGTCGGTCAATTGGATGAAGACTCCGTTTTTTACCTGCGCAGCAGAGGAATTTCCGAGCAACGCGCAAAGAACCTGCTGATCTACTCTTTTGCCCAAAAAATTATTGAACAAATTAAAGTTGAATCCGTTCGCGAATTTGTTGATGAAATAATTCTGCAACGATTCAAAGAAGATATGAACTTTACGAAGTAATTAATTAGAGGAATGATTAATGGACAGTGAATTTCGCGAATTATATCAGGAAATTATTTTGGATCATAATCGATCGCCCAAAAATTTCGGCAGTTTAAAAGACGCCACTCATCGCCTGGAAGGTCAAAATCCGTTGTGCGGCGATCATTATGTCATCTATTTGAAAGTTGAAGGAGACGTGGTGAAAGACATCCGCTTTGAAGGCAAAGGCTGCGCCATTTCCAAATCTTCTGCCTCGGTGATGAGCGAATTCGTTAAGGGGAAAAAGATTTCCGAAATCGATAAGTATTTCGAGCTTTTTAAAAAAATCGTTCGCGGAGAATTGGATCCTGCGGAATACCTGGACAAATTGGGAAAGCTGGCTGTTTTCGCTGGAGTTTCCGAGTTTCCGATTCGCGTAAAATGCGCTACTTTGCCCTGGCACACGCTGCATAGCGCCATTCATTCCAAAACAAAGGATAAAGTTACAACAGAGGAATAATCCATGAGTTTAATTTTTAAAAGGGAAGAGCAATGAGTGACAAACCCATTACCAGAGATGATGTCGCAGGAGTTTTAAAGACCATATACGATCCGGAAATTCCTGTCGATATTTACGAGTTAGGTCTTATTTACGATATTTCCGTTGACGAACACAATAATATTAAAATTGCAATGACTTTAACCGCGCCCAATTGTCCTGTTGCGCAATCTTTGCCGTTACATGTAAAAGAACGGATTCAGCAAATGCCGGGCGCAGGTGAAGTTGAAGTTGAAGTGGTCTGGGATCCGCCATGGCATCCGAGCATGATGTCGGAAGCGGCGCGTTTGCAGTTGGGATATATTTAACTTTTTTGGAGTTTTCTTTTAAAAACGAATCGATTTCCGTTGCCTTTCAGGCGAATCCGACGGAATTGTGTATCTGTAACAAAGAGGGGATCATTGTGGAAGCCATCAAAGATATCGCAAAATCAATAGATTTTGATCCTTATCGGTATCGGAAGGATTTTCCCGTTTTGGAACAAATGATTCATGGAATGCCGTTGGTCTATTTTGATAATGCGGCTACTACACAAAAACCAAATGCGGTAATAAATACAATTGTCAACTATTACAAAAGAGACAACGCCAACGTTCACCGAGCCATTCACCAGTTGGGCGAAAGAGCGACTTTAGCCTTTGAAGAAGCCCGTAAAAAAATTGCGGCGTTCATCAATGCGCCGAGTTCTCGTCAAATCATTTTTACGCGCGGAACAACCGAATCGATTAATTTGGTCGCCAGCGCCTGGGGAGAAAAGTTCATTTCCGAAGGTGATGAAATCATCTTAACCGAAATGGAGCATCACAGCAATTTGGTTCCCTGGCAGTTATTGGCAAAAAAGGTGGGGGCAAAATTAAAATTTATTCCTTTCACGGAATCCGGCGTACTGGATTTTGAAGTCTTCGAACGCATTTTGTCCAATCGCACCCGCTTGGTGGCTATTACGTCTATGTCCAATGTTTTCGGAACCATTAATCCCATTAAAAGAATAACGCGGATGGCTAAAGACCGCGGCATCCCCGTTTTGCTAGACGGAGCGCAGAGCGTGCCTCATCTTCCCACCGACGTTCAGATACTGGATTGTGATTTTTTAGCCTTTTCCGGACACAAAATGTTAGGACCGACCGGTATCGGTGTATTATACGCCAAAATAAACTATCTGGAAAATATGCGTCCTTATCAGGGCGGGGGAGAAATGATCCAATCTGTGTGGCT
>JAJRSN010000259.1 GCA_024278715.1 Calditrichota bacterium | reverse complement strand
GTGAATTTGTAATAATTGAAAATATTGTAAGCGATTGCCAGCGAAACATGGCGCTGCAGCCTGCTGTAATCGTCGTCCCATTTGCCGGACAAAGGATTAAGATGCAGCGTCTGCGTTTCTTCTCTGCCGTCGCTGCCGCTTTGCCAGGGAAACATGGCGCCTTTGTAGCCGTGCTCCGCGGCGTAAGAACGGGCTTTGTCCAGTCGCCGGTAACGATACATCAACACCGATTTGGCGGTCTCGGGGAAATGCATAAAATAAAGGGGCAGAATAAAAAGCTCGTCCCAAAAGATGTGCCCGCGGTAGGCTTCGCCGTGCAGCCCGCGGGCAGGGATTCCGGCGTCTAAACCGGCGTTATGCGGCGAAGCGGTGACCATTAAATGATAAAGATTCAGTCTTGCCACTTTCTGCACAAGTCGCCGCCCGTCTATCCTGATATCGATTTTTTCCCATATTTTCGACCAGGCTTTCTTGTTTGCGTTATACAAACTTTGGAAGCCGCTTATTTTATTCAATTCGTTCTCCGCGGATTGTTGCGGATTGACTTTTTCTTTTGTCGTATAAACGGCGATTATTTTTTCGATGTTTACTGGTTTGTTTCTTTTGCCTTCAACCCGGATAGTCGATCTCACGGCGCCGGGCTCGGTCGTAATCACAAATTGGGATTCGGACGGTTGTCCGCCGTTGCTGATGAAATGACGGGCGGCTAAGGCTAATTTTATTTTCGATTGATTTGTGCGCACCACAAGAAAGCTGTTTTTGCCGTATCCGCCCTGATCGACTGTCTGCCAGTGTTTTGAGCTTAACTGCCTGTAACGTTCAACGCCGCTGTTGATCACCTGCCCGTCAAGTTCCGAACGAATGATAATATCGGAATTATAATTAAGCGGAGTGATGGTGTATTTTAGCGCGGCGAGATGGGGGTTTGCCATGCTGATAAAGCGAACCGAGCGGATTAAGGTTTCGCGACCCTCGTCGTCTTTCACAATCACTCTTCTGTGAAGAGAGCCGTCGCGGAAGTCCAGCCGCCGTTCAAACAACTTGATTTCAACTTTGTTTAAATCAAGCCAGTCGCCGCTACCGATTTTAAAAGTAAGCGGCAGCCAATTGGGGCAATTAACAAAATCTTCGTTCTCCACCTTTCTGCCGCTTACTTCGGAGGTTAAGCGATTATATAAGCCGGCTAAGTATGTGCCCGGATAGTTTATGCCATTGGCTTTCGATTCTTCCAACGCGCCGCGAGTACCCATATAACCGTTGCCCACAGTGCACAAGGCTTCGCGCGTACCTTCTTTTTGTGGATCATAGTTATAATAAGTAAGCGACCATTGATCGTCGTACAAGCCGTTGGTAAACCACTTATTTAATTCGCTTAAGGATATTTGGGATAAATCGCCGACAACAATATCGGCGCCGTTTAATTTTAATTCCTGTTCGTTGTCTTCGCGGGCAACGCCCAGCACCAGACCAAATTGTCCGTTTTGACCAGCCTGCACCCCGGATACGGCGTCTTCCACAATAACGCTTTTGTCATAATCAACGCCCATATTGTCGCAGGCTGTTTTAAAGATATCCGGTTCGGGTTTTCCCTTTAAACCGAGCCGAGCCGAAACCAGTCCGTCAACTATTGTTTCAAATAGGTCTAACAGACCGGCGGCTTTTAGTATTTTTTCGCAATTTTTACTCGATGAAGCCACGCCTACTTTAATGCCGTTTTTCAGCAGCTCTTTAACAAACGTCACGGTGGAATCGAATACAACCAGATTGCCCTCGTCGATCAGACGATTAAAAAGTTCGTTTTTGCGATTACCCAATCCGCAAATCGTTTTTTTACTCGGATCATCTTTAGGATCGCCGTAAGGCAAATCGATGTTTCGTGACTTCAGAAAAGAAGCGACGCCGTCAAAGCGCGGCTTGCCGTCAACATAAGGTAAATAATCGTCGTTATGAGTAAATTCACGGAACGGTTCGCCCGTTTCGTCTGCATAGTCTTTCAGAAATTCGTCAAACATTTGCTTCCATGCGGCGCTATGCACGGATGCGGTTTGTGTAATAACGCCGTCAAGATCAAAGACAACCGCATCAAATTTTAAATCGGACATGAATCAACTACCTCCGGAACTAATTTCAAGTTGTAATCCAAGCGCTCAGACATTTTCACCTTCTATGGTATCTGCAGGATCGCTTGTCGCCTCCCGCCACCAGAGCGGAATAAGAGCCGTTGCGATAACCAGATAGAGTATGGGGAAAAATATTGAAGTATCCGGCGTGGGAATCAGCAATTTGCCGACGCCGATTAACATCAAAAATAACGAAGCCGCGGCAAAAAAAGTAATCTTGATTTCTTTGAATAGTTTTTTAACCGGCACTTTGGCATTGTCGCCCACAAGAACAGCCGTTTTCTGCCAAAAGCCCATGGGACGGGTTTTTTTGTAAAAGCTAATTAAAACGGAATCGTCGGTCTTGGGCGTAAAGTATGTTACAAGTATTGCTGTTGTGGTGGAAACCAATGCCATGGTTCCCAAACGAATCCATTCCGCGTCCGTTACAACAAGAAGGATAGGCGCGACAATTAAAGAAACCGTAATGGCGGCTAATTCTGAAAACAGGTTAATACGTTCCCACAGCCATCTTAATACCAACACCGATCCCATTCCTGCGCCGAAAAGCAGAGAGATAAACCATGCGGTCTGAATAGAGCCCAGGTTAGCCATAATAGTAAGCGCTATGAGCAAAATGAATATATTCGATAAACGCGCGGCAAGAACCAGCTCGGTGTTTTTGGGTTTTCGCTTCAGCCATTCTTTGCAAATCAGGCGCTGGTAAATATCGTTGCTCCAGTAGCTGGCGCCCCAATTCAAATGCGTATCGATGGTGGAAGCGAGCGCGGCTAACATTGCGGTAAGCATAATGCCGCGAATGCCTATGGGGAGAATATCGTTGATTCCGGTAACAAAAAGGATTTCGCGGGTTGCGGCAAAATTACCGCCCGCGGCTTCCGCCGGCGTAAACGGATAAAATACAAGTAAACTGACACCGATGATCAACCAGATTAAACTTCTGAAAAATATCTGCATCCACGAAAAAACCAGCGCCGCAATGCGCGCATCCTTGTCGGTGGAACAAGACATAGAGCGCTGCGCCAGATATCCAGTTCCGTCGCTGTTCATCTGGAAAAACCACTGTAAGCCGATGATGATCAAAAAAGGCAGCAAAAGCTCGCCTCCTGTCGGTGAGAATGAAAGCAGCTTATCGGCTACGTTCACTCCGTAAAGTTCAACCACCTTGTCCACAATACTGCCGATTCCGCCTATGTGTCTTACAACCTCGATGGCGTAAATCAAAGTGCCGATCATTGCCAGACTAAATTGCACGACATCGGTGGATATCACGCTGCGCAATCCGCCGGTAGTGGAGTAGAGAGTGGTAAAACCGACAATCAATAAAATACTGATTATGTTATTGGTGGTCGCCACAACGGGATCCAGGTTTGTAACGCTGCTTCCCAGCGATATGCCCGAAGCGCTGGTAACGCTAAGGAAAAAATTATAGATTCCGGACGGAAGCCATAGATGCCACGGCAGAAATACTTCCGCAATCCGAACTGCGGCTACCAACACCATCGCCATTACCACGCAGTTTATTACCGTTCCGTAATAAACGGCTTTAAGCACTCTTAAACTCAAAACGCCTTTACCGCTGTAGCGCACTTCCGTTAATTCGGCGTCGGTTAAAACGCCCGCGCGCCGCCAGCCGATGGAGAAAATGAATCCCATCATTAAAAACGCGATGCCGTATATCCATAGCCGCCAGAGCATAAATATTCCGCTGGTGGCTATTAAGCCGGTTACCAGCAAAGGAGTGTCGGCAGCAAACTGGGTGGCTGCCATACTGAATCCGGCTCGCCAACCGCTGATTGTTCTGCCCGCTAAAAAATACTCGTTCAGGTTTTGAGAAGCCTTCTTTTTCGCTATAAATCCCGATGAAATTGAATAGATTACAAATGCTAATACGATAAGTAAATCAATCATAAACTTCCTTCAAATATGGATTATAACTTTGTAAAACCGCGCCGAAGATTTTTTAAATTCAACAAGCTAAAAGCGCTGTTTTTACCGGAAATTGATTCATAAAAACCGGGGCAGGGCTACGCCCCGGTTACACAATTACTATCAGAATATCAAATTAAGAAGTAAAACAGAGCGGCTTAAGCACGTTTTGTGCATACGCTTTACAATAACAAACGCGGCTCAGCGCTCCGTTTCACTCGCCCTTTGTTCTTAGAAATTATGAATTACCGAAAATCGAACCGAGCGACCGAAAATCGGACGACCGTTAGCTGCCATAGGATCGCGAGGATCGCCTTCCGTCAGACCTTCGGAATTGTTCAAATTATCGATATGGACCTGAAACGACATATTACCCGGAGTAGATACTATCACTCCGGCGTCAATTTTCGTGTAGCCGTCCAATTGGAAAACGTTATCTCTGGAATCCCAGCGTTTTCCGACCGAGCGAATAGCGCCGTAGAGGATTGCATTGAGTTTTCCCAATGCCAGATTATAGCTCGGCGCAACTCTGAACTGCCAGTCAGGCTGACGCCAGATCGAATTTCCGACGACTTCCGGAGAAACGTCCGATTCTTTAATTTCGCCTTTCTGGTAGGTTGCAATGGCTCGCAAAGTAAAGTTACTTAAGGAGATTACGCCGTCGAGTTCCACGCCCGCGGTTGTGGTTTTAAGCAGCGCGGCTTCTCTTTTAGCGCCCACGTCTCCGTCAAAAACATAAACTGTGTTCATAAAACCAGTGGCAAACAGACTGAAAAGTTTGGCGTCATATTTTAAACCGATTTCATACTGTTTGAAGTCATTAGCCTCAATATCGCCGTTACTGTTAATACTGTATTTGCCTTCGCGGAGCATATCAAAATGGGGGAACTGGTAACTGTCGGAGTACCGTGCAAAAGTTCCGAGCGATGTGGTAAAGTCGTAGTTAACAGCAGCGGTAAAGGCGAAGTCTTTTCCGTTGCGCGATACGGTTTTGTCGATTTTGCCGTCGGGGAGACTTCCGTGATCGAGCGAATATTCGAGATTTCTCCATTCGTAACGAGCGCCGACATCAACTCTCAAAGCCGGCATAACTTTCCATGAATCAGCCAGATAGCCTGCAAATACTCTGGCATCGCCTGCGGAGTTCAGTCCGTAATTCCATGGACCTCCGCCTCCGTGAGCTGCAATGGAATCGGCGGGAATACCGTCCAAGATATCGCCGTTGGCGATATTTTCAACAGGGATGTGGTTGCCCAGCGTCCAGAAATCTTTCGCAGACCAACGAGCCTGATACAGACCGAAAGTAATATTGTGGTCATTCCACACTTTGTTAATACTCAGGTCATTGGTAATGGATTGAAGATTCTTCAGAACCACCCAGTGACCGTAATTCTGCACGTAGTCAGACCCTTTCAAAACCTTTCCGCCTCTGGTTTTTACGGTAGCAAGTCCAAGGGCGGATACTTTTATCGGGTTACCGTTCGGCACAAAACCGAATGTGTTGGCGTCGCCGGAGGTATAGGTCAAAACGTCGCTAATCATCCAGCCCGATCCGAGATCAAAATTGGCGTTTAATCCGCTGATGCTGCCTTTCCATCCGCGACCGTTGGCAAAATCAAACGAAGCGCTGTCGCCCTGAGTGTTAATTTGAAGAGTGCGAAAGCGTGTGGCGTTACCTAACGGTGTGAATGTGCCGAGATTATTTCCGGTCTTAAGCGCCATCGGCAATACCCACTGACCATAATCATTGGTCAAACGTGTGAATACATTCAATGCGCCTCTCTTAAATAATTTGGTTAACTGAATGGTAAACTGTCTTCCGTTTTCGGAATTAAATTGCGTGTTTCTTACTCCGGGCGATGTTTTTACATAACCGCCTGCCATATAATACAGGTTGTCAGCAATTTTACCGCTCATATAACCGTCAAAGCGCTGCAGATAATAGTCGGATGTTTCATATTTCAGACGACCTTCTGTTTTCTCGCCGCCTTTTCTCAGATTAAAGTTTACGGTCATACCGGGCTCGGCATTAGAGAAAACAGAGTTAGGACCACCGCGCGTTACTTCTGTTAAAGCCACTGTTTCGTCTATACGAAAGATGGAACTTTGCTCAAAAAAGGAGAGGGTTTCCACTCCGTAAGTGGGACCACCGTTGATAGACATGGTTACAAACGGCGCGTCGCCCGAAGACGGCAAACCGCGTACAAAAATATTAGCGCCGGCAACTCCGCCCGAGCTTTCTGACCAGACGCCTGGAATAGCGTCAAGAAGATTTGCGGTGCTGCTGGGAGACAGTCTGCTGACTTGAGTAGCATCGATAGTGTTAATGGCAAAACTGGCGTCTCTTTTGCGTATTCCTATTCCGCCGGGCGTACCGATAATAACAACGGCGTCAAGCAGCAGGGGATCTTCAACTAAGGTGATGTTCTGTTTTACAGTTTCGTTTTCTTTTACGGTCACTTTAATCTTAACCGGTTTATAACCCACGGAGCTGGCTACAAGAGTATAGCTGCCGGCAGGAACACGATCGATGAGATACATGCCGTCGGCGTCGGTAGCGGCGCCTAAGGTTGTTTTTTCAAGATAAACATTTACGCCAGCCATGGGACCTTTTTCGCTGGTTACCGAACCGGCGATCTTTCCC
>JAJRSN010000258.1 GCA_024278715.1 Calditrichota bacterium | reverse complement strand
GCTCGGGAGCTCCGCTTAAGTATGTAGTTTCAAAAGTTGCATAAAAAAAATAAAAAATTGAAAATATCATAGGCAAATATTCCTTTTACAGGCTTGAATTTGAACTATATGGAAGCTCTATCTAAGTAAGTAAAAATAAAGCGAAAAAATGATGAAAGACAAATATCAATTAATTAATCGTTTATTCTCACTACCTTTAAAATAAGGAGGATTTAACATAAAATTATTTAACAAAATTATTATAAAATTGTTTTTCTGCAGTATAGTTAATACCTAAATTTAGCGATTCTTCTTTGGGGTGAAAACCTTTTGGGTATTTAAGGTATTGTTATTAAATTGTATATGCAAAAAAACAATACACACTACCAATAGAAAAATTGCTCGTTTTCGAGGTTTTCTCTATCGGATATCAATAGTAGCGTAACAACGAGAATTCTCTTTCTTTTATCGAAGTTATAAAATTTCTCTTTACATTGGGAATAACAGAACACGGTTCTTAGGCATACTCGTGAATTATATCAGTATTTTTTTTAGTTCACCTTTCCATTTTTCAAAACCATCAATTAATACAGAATAGTCGTGGTAAATACGGCTGAACGAATCATTAGTTGAATGTATGTAAGAAGTTTTACCTTTGACTTTAATAACCCTTATTATTTCTTCTATTCTTCGTAGCGCCTGTTTTAAAACTTGTATGTTTTTATCAACATGCCAAATATATGTTGCTTCTTTAGTGTCAAGTGTTTCCCAGATAATATGATAATTTTTGTTTCCTTCAAATAGAAAAATAAAAGAAAACGGATTGTGAACAAAGCGTAACTTCATTATTTTATGTGAGTGTATTTCGGACAAGTATCTGATATGCTTATAGTGTTTAGTATTTGTAACTTTAAGTAAATCTTCTAAAAGTTCCTTATCGTTGCTGTAAAAAGTATTTGACTTAAATTTTTTTCCGGCAAAGGATTTTAAATATTCGTCCATTGTATAAATGTTTTTATCATTTTCATCTGATATTTTCTTTTTAGTTGTCGATTTTACAAACTCAAGTTTTACTTCGTGAATAAAATTTTCATTAATTTTTTCTATCTCGGGTGATTTTACAGTTTTTGAAATTAATTTATTGTTTAGAATTTCTATGTAAACCGAAACTTTAATCTTTTTAGTTTTTAGAACTTTCGCAAAATAATCTTTAACTGCATCAAACTCTTCTCTTAATTCATCGTTTGATATGGTCAGTTCAAGCGTCTCATTATATTCCTTAAATTTTTTATTGAATTGAACACAACCTTGTTTAAAACGAATGTTTTTTAAAGAGATAAAAAAGGTCTCATCTATTATTTTTTTAATAGGCTCCTTTTTGATCGGCGTGTCATTTTGATAAGTAGTTTTAGGTCTGTAAACCGATTCATATTTAGCTGGTTTTATTATTACTGGTGTGGTACCTTTTAAAGTTCTAATAAGTCCATCCGTGTCGATGCTTTTGAAAGTAATTTTTTCAATATTTTTCAGCTCGTCGGAGGCTTGCTTTTGATTGTAAGGAAAATCGGTTTTACCAACATGATAAGTTAAAACATCAACAAATAATTTTTTTTCTTCTTTATTATAATGCAGAATTTCTATTGTCCAAAATGCCGGAGACTTGAATGATTTTGCTATTGGCGGTAAACCAAGCTGCTTAAACGTCATTGGCTTATCGCTTGTCAAGTAAGCTTTGTTTTGTTTAAAGATTATTTTAAACTTTTGCCCTTCCATTGTTTAAATATCCTTCTGCATTACCAGGTAGCGTCAAAAGTTTCTTAATTATTTACATCTTAATTTGAATATTATTATTTAATAGCGTCATATTACCCTGACTAAACCGGTAAATCGTGCTTTCACCCGCTTTATTAGTTCATCGTTTCGGGCGGACAGGAAGAATCCTAAAGACGGAGAATGGGTTGCACGCAGAAAACCCGGTTCTTCCCACCCCGTATCACCCAGGCGCTGGGTTGCTCTACGCCGAGTTTTGTCCTCTTGTATGACAACACAATCTATAAAAATTATTTTCCGTTATCAATTGATCATGCTCTTTTTACCATCGGATATTGCGATGATTAATTTTTTGTCGCTTTCGTCGATTTAAAAACTCGCCGGTTATTTCTTAAAGTGCGAACTCTACCCGCCGATTTCTGTTTTATGCCTTTTTACAGACAGTAAAAATCATCTTAACAATAACTTCAGACAATATTTTTAATATCCAAAACCTTGGCGTAATTCAAACATTCTAAATTGATTTTTGGCGCAAATATTTGTCATATAAAAATTTTCTCTGTAAAATACAAAGCGACGGACGAAAAACAAATTGAATGGATTGCAATGGTTCAGGATGATTTACACTTTATGCGTGAAGCAATACGAGAAGGTCGCAAGGCGCTGCGTTCCGGCGATGTGCCCGTCGGCGCCGTTGTGGTGCTTAACGGTAAAATCATCGGACGCGGTCACAATCAGGTGGAGCTGCTTAAAGACCCCACCGCACATGCGGAAATGATCGCCATTACTTCGGCAACGGCGACCATCGAAAATAAATGGTTACGGGATGCCGCGCTTTACGTAACAGTGGAGCCCTGCGCCATGTGCGCCGGAGCTGCGGTTTTGGCTCGACTAAAACGTGTGGTTTACGGCGTGCAGGATATCAAAACCGGCGCCCACTCCAGCTTGTTTAATCTTTTAAATGACCCGCGATTAAATCATCAAATTGAAGTTGTTCCGGGTATTGCCCGCGAAGAGTGCGCCGCTTTGATGTTGCAGTTTTTTCAAAATCTGCGCAAAAAAAACTCCCAAAATGCCGACGAAGAATAATTACGTTAAATATCGATTCAAACAATAAACTTCCACATCGTTCACATTTATCGGTTCCGCAACGCCTTCCGCCTGAATCAGTTTCTTTTCGCCGGGTAAAAGAATAAATCCCTGATCGCTAAAATTTGCCTTTGGATGTCGCAGTTCCACAAAAAAGCAAGGAATTTTCGCTTCAACCACAAACGACCCGTTTTCCGATTGTGCAATCGCAACAGCATCGGGAACATCGGGAAACCTGAGATATTTCCACAGTTTCAGATTATAAAAATTGCGACTGATCATTCCGCCCTGTTCATCGAAAAGGGTCGCTAAAATTACGCCGGGATTTTTAAGTTCTTTTATTTTAATCTCTGTCAGTAACGATGAGGATAGCGAATCCGGAGAATCCGAGAACAAGGGCAAAACTTCATTGCTTCTATCCGGAATGTGATCGATTTTTACTCTAAGCTTGTCCTTTATCGTTCGGTTAATTT
The DNA here is from genome assembly GCA_024278715.1 of Calditrichota bacterium. Taxonomy (GTDB): domain Bacteria; phylum Calditrichota; class Calditrichia; order Calditrichales; family Calditrichaceae; genus Caldithrix. Next base: position 1,264 of record JAJRSN010000258.1, on the reverse strand, counting down.
GAACATACACCTCAAGCAGATCATTATTCTCTTTAAACAGTATGGCGTTTGGGGCGAATGATTTTTGCACCTGGTAATAACTGAGTTTTGGTCTTAAATCGCTGTCTATCAGCGCCCAGCTTGTAACCTGCCAGCAATCGTTGAGTTGCCAAATAATGGAGCCTCCTGTTTGCGGTTGATTTAATCGCCAGTGTTCAAGGCAGGTTTTTAAGGCAAACGCCTGATTCAATTGCGTTAAATAGACAAACGCTTCCGTTTCCAAACGCACCGGAAGATGCGCACTTAAAAAACGGAAAAGTCGTTCCGGACCCTCATCCTGTTTGTTGTGCCATTCAAAACTCTCGCTTTGAACATAAAACTCCGCTTCGGGCAGACTTTGTTTTAACGTTTGATAGTGAGCCGGCGCCTGAAATCCGAATTCGCTCACAAATAAACTACGATCGTTTTTGACATCCGTGTAATCCACCCACTGAGACCAGATATGCCACACATGGCGATTACCGCTCCTCTCGTCATTCGGATCTTTTTCCAATCCCCACGGCGTTGTGGGCAAGTAAGGACGATAAGGGTCTAATTTGTTCATCCATTCCGGCATAAGACGGTGGAACAAGCGATAGCCTGGCATGCCTTCCATTCCTCCGCAGTGATCGCGGTACCAAATCCACTCATTCTCATTATTTCCGCACCACAGAACAACGGAAGGATGAATACGCAATTTGGAAACATTTTCTTTAAGCTCCGCCTCAACTTCGGCAAGGAAGGCATCGTCTTCCGGATAGGATGCGCAGGCAAACATAAAATCATGCCAGATCATCAACCCAAGTTGATCGCAGAGATCATAAAAGTGCTCGTTTTCGTAAATACCCCCTCCCCACACACGGATCATATTCATATTCGCATCTTTTGCCGACTCCAGCAAACGCCGATACGTCTCCTTTTTAACGGAAGGAATGAACGAATGGGCGGGAATCCAATTTGCTCCTTTAACGTAAGCTCTTTTATCGTTAATTTTAAAGTAAAAGCAATTTTGACCGTCTTCGGAGGTCACAAGCTCAACTTTACGAATTCCGACCTTTTTTTTTATTTGATCGATAATTTGACCGTCCTCGTTTAACAAACGAACTTCCAACCTGTGCAGGACGGGATTTCCTTCGCCATTTGGCTGCCAGAGTTCGGGGTATTCGATTTCAAGAACTACTTCGTTCTCTTTAGAAACCGAGCTTATTTTTTTGAGCAGAACCTGATCCTGGTGAAACAAAGCTAT